>CAIWRE010000467.1 GCA_903914985.1 uncultured beta proteobacterium
ACGCCCTGCAAGCTGAGCAAATTGCCCAAAGCGGGGTGCACAGTGTGCGCGGCGCGGCGCGCGACGGCATCACCGTGTTTGATGAGAATGCCGCCTTTTTCCAGGGGCCGGATGCGCTGTGGGAGGCGCTCGTGGCCAAAGATTGGCGGCAGCTGTTTGTCACTTTGCGCCCGCAGTGGGAGCAGGCACAACTGATGCTGTTCGGCCACGCGCTGATCGAGAAGTTGGTCACGCCGCGCAAGGGCATCACGGCCCATGTGTACCGGGTGCCAGCAAACGCTGATGGGCTGGTTGCTATCGATGAGTGGATGGCGCAGGACTTGAGCGCCGAAAAACTCGCATCCAAGCCCTTTGCCCATTTGCCGGTGCTTGGCGTGCCAGGTTGGTGGGCTGCGAACCTTGAATCCGGGTTCTACGATGACACGTCGGTGTTTCGGGCGTCACGCATCCGTAACGAGCCCGTGTAAAAACCGGATTTTTCTTGGGCCCAAAAAGGGGGGGACCTTGGTGCACTGCGGGTTCAACATTAATATGCCCACTATCTTCCCGCTGAAAAGACGCGGTATTTGTCTCTCGTCGAAAGGTTAGCCATGAAACGTATCTTGTTGTTTGTCTTGACCAACGTCATGGTCGTGGTGGTGCTGGGTGTCGTGGCCAGCCTGCTGGGCGTGAACCGTTACCTCACCGCCAACGGCCTGAATCTGGGCGCTTTGCTGGGCTACGCGCTGGTGATGGGTTTTGGTGGTGCGTTCATTTCTCTCTTGATCAGCAAGCCTTTGGCCAAATGGAGCTCCGGTGTGCGCGTGATCGAGCAGCCGCAAAACGCCGATGAAGCTTGGATTGTGGACACCGTGCGCAAGTTTGCGGACAAGGCACAGATCGGCATGCCCGAAGTCGGTATTTTTGAGGGTGACGCCAACGCCTTTGCCACGGGCGCTTTCAAAAACTCCGCCTTGGTCGCAGTGTCCACCGGTCTGCTGCAGGGCATGACGCGCGACGAAGTTGAGGCGGTCATCGGCCATGAAGTCGCGCATATTGCCAATGGCGACATGGTCACCATGACGCTGATTCAGGGCGTGATGAACACCTTTGTGGTCTTTTTGAGCCGGGTGATTGGCTACGCGGTAGACAGCTTTTTGCGCAAGGGCGACGACCGCGACAGCGGCCCCGGCATGGGCTACTACATCACCACCATCGTCTTGGACATCGTGCTTGGCTTTGCCGCAGCCATGGTCGTGGCCTGGTTCTCCCGTCACCGCGAGTTCCGCGCGGACGCAGGCGCCGCAGAGTTGATGGGTCGCACCCAGCCCATGGTCAACGCACTGGCACGGCTGGGCGGCATGCACACGGGTGAGTTGCCCAAGAGCGTGGCGGCTTTTGGCATTGCCGGTGGCATCGGCCAGCTGTTCAGCACCCATCCGCCCATTGAAGAGCGCATTGCGGCGCTGCAAGCCCGCTGATCTGCAAGCCGAGCTGGCTAGGGCGATTCAGGGCAGCAGGTCGAGCGCAAGCGCTTCGGCCACTTTGATGCCATCCACCCCTGCCGACAAAATGCCACCGGCGTAACTTGCGCCCTCGCCTGCGGGGTACAAGCCGCGCAGGTTGGTGCTTTGTAAATCCTCGCCCCGCGGCAATTTGAGCGGGCTGGACGTGCGGGTTTCGACCCCCGTGAGTACTGCATCGGCCATATCAAAGCCTTTGATCTTGCGGCCAAACACAGGCAGTGCGTCGCGAATTGCTTCGATCGCATAGTCGGGCAGGCTCGCGGCCAGATCAACCAACTTCACGCCGGGTTTGTACGAGGGCTGCACCGTGCCCAGTTCGGTGGATGCACGCCCTGCCAAAAAGTCACCGACCAACTGCCCGGGTGCCTCGTAGCTGGCACCGCCGTGCAGGTAAGCGGCAGACTCTAATGTCCGCTGGAATACGATGCCAGACAAAGGGTGCGCATGCTCGGCGCCGACGCCCCTGTCCGTAGCCAGGGCCTTCGCTTGCGCTGCGTAGAGGGCGCCATCCGCCGCACCAAACGCGGCGACAAAACTGGCTTCGTCCTGGGGGTAATCGCTCGGGTCGATGCCGACCACGATGCCGGCGTTGGCATTGCGCTCATTGCGCGAATACTGGCTCATGCCGTTGGTGACCACGCGCCCTGGCTCCGAGGTCGCTGCCACCACCGTGCCGCCCGGGCACATGCAAAAGCTGTAGACGCTGCGGCCATTGGGGGCGTGGTGCACCAGTTTGTAGTCGGCCGCACCCAGGAGCGGATGGCCTGCGTGCCGGCCCCAGCGCGCGCGGTCGATCACACTTTGCGGATGCTCGATGCGAAAGCCCACCGAAAAAGGCTTGGCCTGCATGGCCACGCCACGCGACCAGAGCATGGCAAAAGTGTCGCGTGCGCTGTGGCCCAGTGCCATCACCACGTGGTCGGCCTGCAGCTCCTGCACGGCGCCGCTGGCCAGGTCCAGCACTTCAAGGCCCGTGATGCGACGCACCTCGCCCTTTGTGGCGGTGCGGATGTCGGTCACCCGTTGGCCAAATCGCACCTCACCGCCCAATTCGATGATGCGCGCGCGCAGGTTCTCCACCACCTTGACCAGCTTGAAAGTGCCGATGTGGGGGTGGGCTTCCACCAGGATTTCGGGGGGCGCGCCTGCAGCCACAAACTCCTGCATCACCTTGCGTCCCAGGTGGCGCGGGTCTTTGATCTGGCTCCAGAGCTTGCCGTCCGAAAACGTGCCTGCGCCGCCTTCGCCAAACTGCACATTGCTCTCAGGGTGAAGCGTGTGTTTGCGCCACAGGTCCCAGGTGTCTTTGGTGCGTTGTCGAACGGCGGGCCCACGCTCCAGCACCAGGGGTCGAAGCCCCATTTGTGCCAGCAGCAGCGCCGCAAACATGCCGCAGGGGCCAAAGCCCACCACCACCGGTCGCTGTGGCAAGGGCGCTTGGGCCTGACGCACCAGCGTGTAGGCCATGTCGGGCGTTGGGCCAATGTGGGGGTGGTCGGCGAACTGCGCCACCAGGCGCGCCTCGAGATCAGGGGCGAGCGCCACATCCACGATGAACACCGCCAGCAAATCGGCCTTGCGGGCGTCAAAGCTGCGTTTGAAAACGTCCAGTGTCTGGATGTCGGACACGGCCACGCCCAAGGCCTGCGCAGCCATGCGGGTCAGTGCCGCAACAGGCTGCGCCAGAGGGCGACGGTCTTCGTCGGTTTCGCTGGGCGCGTCGGCAGCGCGCCGCACGTCCACGGGCAGTGCCGAAAGAGGGAGTTTGAGTTCGGTAATTCGCAGCATGTTCAGGGCTCGGGGTTATCAAGCAAGTTGCTGATGATACGCAAGGCCAATAAATGGGCACAAAAAAGGGTTCAGTTGCCACTGGCAACTGAACCCCCGGATTGCGCGCGTATCAGTACGCTGCCAACCAGACCTGCGACTTGTGCTTACTTGGTCGATGCTTCCCAGATCGCGTGCGAGTAAGCAGCCTTGCCTGGATCTTTTTTGATCACTGGTGAGCTGCCGCTGGACAACAAGACCTTCACAGTGCGCTCATAGGCTGCAGGCTCCAAGTAACCGATTTTCGGTGTACCTGCATTGGTAATGAGCTTGGCCACGTTTTCCATTTGGCGCTTTTGCACCGCTTCATTGGCGCTGCCCGAGGTGTCACCGGCAATCACAATTTTGGCGGCCTCTGCGGGATTTTTCACAGCATCGTTCCAGCCTTTGAAGCTCGCCTTCAGAAACTTGGCCATGCGCGCCACAAATGCCGGGTCCTTCAAGTTGGATTCCAGAACGTACAAGCCATCCTCCAGAGAGGCCACACCTTCTTTTTCATAGAAGAACGTCACCAGATCGCTCTCTTTGACACCCGCATCGACAACCTGCCAGTACTCGTTGTAAATCATGGTCGAAATACATGCAGCCTGGTTTTGCAACAAGGGATCAACATTAAAGCCTTGCTTCAAGATCTTGATGTCAGAGTCGGTTTTGTAGCCGAGCTTGGTCATCCAGTTGAGGAAGGGGTACTCGTTACCGCCGTACCAGACGCCCAAGGTCTTGCCCTTGAGATCTTTGGGCGAAGTCACTCCGCTGGATTTTTTACACGTCAGCATCAGGCCGGATTGATTGAACACCTGGGCCACATTGACCAGTGGCACACCTGCTTCACGTGCGGCCAGAGCCGAAGGCATCCAATCCACCACGATATCCGCTTGCTTGCCGGCAATCACTTGGGTGGGCGCAATGTCCGGGCCACCCGGTTTGATCGTGACATCCAGTCCGGCTTCTTTGTAATAGCCCTTCGCTTGCGCAACGTAGTAGCCCGCGAACTGGGCTTGCGGCAGCCACTTGAGCTGGATGGTGACTTTGTCGGCGGCAAAGGACGCCGCGCTGCCGACAGCCAACAAGGCAGCCAGCAGGGTGCTGGACAATTTTGAACGCATCTTCATAAAGAACTCCTAGGGTTAAAGAGACAGGGGACAAATCGATGCATCTCGAAAGACACACCACGGGAAAAAAAGAATGGATGACGGCGGTCCATGTACGTGCCTGACCTATTTTTTGCCACGGATTGACGGATGCCAGAACGCTGCGCGGCGTTCCATCGCCACCAGCAGCGCGTACACCGTCGAACCGGTCACTGCAGCAACGCCCACAGCAGCCCAGACCAGGCCCATGTTCATTTTCGTGGCCTCAGTGGAGATTCGAAACCCCAAGCCCGAGGTCGGAGAACCGAAAAACTCTGCAACGATGGCGCCGATGAGCGCAAGCGTGGCATTGACCTTGAGCGCCGAAAACAAATAAGGCAGGGCGGTCGGTAGGCGCAATGACCACAGGGTTCTTCCATAGCTTGCCGCATAGCTGTGCATGAGTTCGCGCTCCAAGCGGTCGGCGGCTTTCAGCCCGGCCAGAGTGGATACCAGCATGGGGAAAAAAGTCATCAGAACCACCACGGCCGCCTTTGAGGGCCAGTCAAATCCAAACCACATCACGGCAATCGGTGCTACACCCACCAGGGGAATGGTGCTGGTCAACGATGCCAGGGGTAACAATCCCCGTTGCAGAAAAGGCATGCGGTCAATAGCAATGCCCACGGCGAAGCCGAGTCCCGAGCCGAGCAACCAGCCCAGCGCCACGGCCCGCACCACGGTTTGTACAAAGTCGGTCTCCAAAGTCGAAAAGTGTTCGCTAAAGGCGACACCTACCAAGGAAGGCGTGGGCAGCAGAACGCGAGGCACGTCCAGGGCCACTCCCAATAGTTGCCAAAAATAGAGAATCCAAAGTCCGAACAGCGCGGCTGTTCCCGTGGCGTAGAGGGCCGCACCGTCTATCGCGGCGAGTCGTCGTATACCCGTCAGTGCCAGCACGGCCAAGCCCAGCGTCGCGGCCCAGAACAAGGCCGTTTTCGGTGTTTGCGGGTCTGCAAGCGGGGAGTTCAGCAAGGTCCAAGCCATCGCAAAACCCACGAAAATGATGGCCACTGTCCAGCGCAACTTGGAGGGGGTGGGGTGAAGCGCATTCATGCTTGCCTGCGCTTTCCAAGCACCAGGGTCTCCAAACCGGCCATCACACCCGTGAGTGTCAAGCCCAGGAGGGCGGACATCACCAGTGCCGACCAGATTTGCACCGTCTGCCCATAGTAGGACCCCGTCAGCAGGCGCGCGCCCAGACCGGCCTGCGCCCCGGTCGGCAATTCCGCCACCATCGCACCCACCAGACCGGCGGCAATGCCCACACGAAGGGCTGGAAACAAAAACGGAAGTGCTGCGGGCAGGCGCAGCAGCCATAAAGCCTGCCACCGGGATGCGGCGTAGGTGTGCATCATTTCGGACTCAATCACTTGCGGTGAGCGCAGTCCCTGCACCATGGCCACCGTCACGGGGAAAAAGCACAAGTACATGGCGATCACTGCCTTGGGTGCCACCCCCGAAAATCCCATACTGCCCAGAATCACCAACACGATGGGTGCAATGGCCAAAACGGGGACCGACTGGGATGCGACGATCCAGGGCAAAAGCGCGCGGTCCAGCGTGCGTGAGTGAACGATGCACACCGACAACACCAAGCCTAATACGGTTCCCATCGTGAACCCCACCAAGGTGCTTTGGCCGGTGACCGCAACATGAAATAGCAGGTTGCGCGGCGAATCGACGGGCCAATCAACCAAACTGCTGTACAAGTCCAAAGCCACCTGATGGGGCGCGGGCAGCACAGGCCGTTGCATGGCCAAGGTGGCTTCGACCAAGTCACGCCAGTTCCAAGGCCCTTTGGGGTCCAGCACGCGCTCGATGGTGCCAGGCGCATTGAGATAGACAGCCAGCGCGTACCAGGCCATCAGGGTCAGTGCCAGAATGACCAGAACAGGCAAGCCCTGCATCCGCAGGCGCAGACCCCAGGGCCGGGCCGCGGCACTAGTCGTCGTGGCCATCGGCAAGCGCCTCGCGTACGGCATGCGCCATTTCCATGAATTCGACAGAATCCCGCAGACCGAGATGGCGTTCGTTGGGCAAGGTCGAGGTAATCGTGCGCACGATGCGACCCGGCCGGGGCGACATGACCACAATGCGGGTGGACAGGTAGACCGCCTCTGCAATGGAGTGCGTGACGAAAACCACCGTGCGCCGCTCGCGCTGCCATAGTTGCTGCAATTGCTCATTGAGCCGGTCACGTGTGATCTCGTCGAGGGCCCCGAAGGGCTCATCCATCATCAAAATGCGCGGTTCAAACGACAGTGCCCTGGCGATGGAGGCGCGCTGCTGCATACCACCCGAGAGCTGCCAGGGGAACTTGTTTTCAAAGCCTGACAAACCTACGCGCTCCAAGTGTTCCCGCGCAATACGATTGCAATCGCTGGCACTGCGGCCCTGGATTTGCAGTGGCAATTTCACATTCCCAAGCACGGTGCGCCACGCAAAGAGCGCGGGGGCTTGAAACACATAACCGTAGGCCCGTGCCAGGCGGGCGTCGTGTGGCGAAACGCCGTTGACCAAAACACTGCCACTGGTAATGTGCTCAAGGTCGGCAATCACACGCAGCAAGGTGGTTTTGCCGCAGCCCGAAGGGCCGATCAGCGACACAAACTCGCCAGGCTCGATGGCCAGATCAACATGGGAAAGCGCATGAACCGGAGCGCTTTGCGGGTTATAGATCAGTGACGCATCGCGGACTTCTACGGCCAAGTGAGTTGGGTTATTTTCTGGAGCCTGGCTCATGGAAGTTTCTTTGTCCTTGTGTTTTCAGGTGCGGGCACGCTCCAGCATAGCGTGCAGCAACACGTTGCAGCCGGCCGTGATGTGCTCTGGCTTGGCATCTTCTACCTCGTTGTGGCTGATTCCGTCTTTGCAGGGGATAAAAATCATGCCACTGGAGGCCAGCTTCGCCATATAGACCGCATCATGCCCGGCACCGGAGACTACCGGCATATTGGAGTAACCCAGCTTAGCAGCCGCCCGGGCTACAGCGTCAATGCAATCGGCATGAAAGCCAATGGCCGAGTAACTCGATACCAGTTCAATTTTCACATCCAGACCAGTCTCCGCTGACTTGCGCGCCGCAAAGGCCTTGACCTCATCAGCCATCTGGTCCACCAAAGCATCGGTGCTGTTGCGCAAGTCAATGCTGAACTTGACGCGCCCTGGAATGACGTTGCGACTGTTGGGGTGCACGTGCACCATACCAACCGTGCCGCGACCATGCGGTGCATGGCGCAGTGCACTGGCCACTACTTCTTGCATGATGTGCGTTGCTACTTGCATGGCATCGCGTCGCAAGGCCATGGGGGTGGGCCCGGCATGGGCCTCCATGCCGCTGACGGTACAGTCAAACCAGCGAATACCCAGCACGCCCTGCACCACGCCAATGGTGATGTCATTGTCCTCCAGCACCGGACCCTGTTCGATATGCGTCTCAAAATACGCGCCAATAGGATGGTCGCCCGGCTCTTGATCGCCGACATAGCCAATGCGGGCCAGCTCAGCGCCCACTGACTTGCCTTCGGTATCGGTTGCCGCATAGGCGTGCTCTAGAGTGAAGGCCTTGGCAAAAACGCCCGACCCCATCATGACCGGTACAAAGCGCGAACCCTCCTCGTTGGTCCAGAAGGCCACCTCAATCGGCGCCTCGGTTTCGATTCCAAGGTCATTGAGTGTGCGCACGACTTCCAGTCCGGCCAGCACACCGTAGTTGCCGTCGAACTTCCCGCCTGTGGGCTGGGTATCAATGTGGCTGCCGGTCATGATCGGTGGCAGGCTGTTGTTGCGGCCTGCACGGCGCATGAAACCATTGCCAATTTTGTCAATCGTCACGGTCATGCCGGCCTCGCGGGCCCAACGGGTAACGAGGTCGCGGCCCTGCTTGTCCAGGTCCGTCAGCGTGAGGCGGCAGACCCCGCCTTTGGGGGTGGCACCGATTTGGGCCAGCTCCATGAGCGAGGCCCAGAGGCGCTCGCCATTCACGCGGATGGTGGACAGGTCGACGGTGGCAGCTGCAGTCATGGTTGCTTCCTCAATATTTACATTTCAATACGGATTTCATCGCGCCAGTGCGCTGGGTTTCAATGCCTCAGCCCGCAGGCGTGAAGCCTCGAAATTGGCACTGAAAGCCGGCCGTTTTACATACTGACCGGCACCCCGCACTGCCCGCAGATCCCCCTGCACATAAACCAGCTCACCCCGGCTGACCGTGTGACTGGGAATGCCGCGCACGGTGCGACCTTCGAAAATGTTGAAGTCGCCTTTGCTGTGCTGTGTGGCTGCCGACAAGGTCTTGGTGCCTTCTGGATCCCAGACCACCAAATCTGCATCTGCGCCCACCGAAACACTGCCTTTTTGCGGGTAAATGTTGAACAGCTTGGCTGTGTTGGCGGACGTGATCGCGACAAATTCAGAAGGCGTAAGGCGCCCGGTGTTGACACCGGCGTCCCAGATCACGGCCAGGCGCTCTTCGACTCCGCCCGTGCCATTCGGAATTTTGGAAAAATCGTCCTTGCCCACAGCTTTCTGGGCCGCGCAAAAAGTGCAGTGGTCCGTCGCCGTGGTGTGCAAATTGCCACTTTGCAAGCCGCGCCATAAGAATTCCTGGTTTTCTTTTCCGCGAAAAGGGGGGCTCATCACATGCGCGGCAGCAGTCGCAAAGTCGGGATGCCGATAGACGCTGTCGTCCACCACCAAGTGGCCGGCCAACACTTCCCCGTAGACACGTTGGCCGCGGGCGCGGGCGCGCGAGATCGCCTCCGCCGCTTCAATGCAGCTCACGTGCACCACATAGATCGGAACATTCAACACGTCCGCAATGGCAATTGCACGGTTTGCTGCTTCGCCCTCGACCATGGGCGGACGCGACAGCGGGTGACCTTCGGGTCCGGTGATGCCCATCTCTGCAACCTGTTTTTGCAGCAAGTAGACCAGTTCTCCGTTTTCGGCATGAACCGTAGGCATGGCACCGAGTTCCAGCGCGCGCTTGAAGCTGTTCACCAGCGTTTCGTCGTCGCACATGATGGCGTTCTTGTAGGCCATGAAATGCTTGAAACTGTTCACGCCCTCTGTTTGGACCAGCGTGCCCATTTCCTGGCGCACTTGCTCGCTCCACCAGGTAATGGCGACGTGAAAACTGTAGTCGCCCGCCGACTTTTCTGCCCAGCCACGCCAGGTGTGGTAAGCCTCCATCAGGCTTTGCTGCGGGTTGGGAATCACAAAGTCGATGATGGTTGTGTTTCCGCCGGCCAGGCCCGCCGCGGTGCCTGTGTAGAAGTCGTCCATGGTCGTGGTGCCCATGAACGGGAGCTGCATATGGGTATGCGGGTCAATGCCGCCAGGCATGACGTATTGGCCGCCGGCATCCACGACGCTTGCACCGGCGGGTGCCGTCAAATTTTCGCCCACCGCAGTAATTTTTCCGTCCTGGGTCAAAACATCGGCTTTGAAAGCCCGGTCGGCATTCACCACGGTGCCGCCACGAATCAAGAGAGTGGTCATAAACGTCCTTCAGTGTCAGTTAACGGTTAAGGCAAGTGCTAAGCAATTGTGAACCTAGGCGCTGGCCCGCATGGGATTATTGGGGTGGCTGGTCCAGTCTCCGTGCCCGGCCTGGACGGACTTGCCGGTGCGTTCGTCAATCTCGCCGGGCCTCAGGTCCTGCATGGTGATGCAATCCGCCACGGGGCAAACGTTGACGCACAGGTTGCAGCCGACGCATTCATCGTTTTTCACCTCAAAGTGGCGCTTGCCATCTTTGGTTGCGGTGATGGCCTGGTGGGAGGTGTCCTCACAGGCGATGTGGCAGCGACCGCACTGGATGCAGCTGTCTTGGTTGATGACCGCTTTGCTGATGTGGTTCAAATTCAAATAGCGCCAATCGGACACGGTGGGCAAAGCTTTTCCGACAATCTGGCTGACCTCGGTAAAGCCCATCTCGTCCATGTAATTCGACAATCCGTCGGCCATCTCCTGCACGATTTTGAACCCGTACACCATGGCCGCTGTACACACTTGCACATTGCCCGCGCCCAGGGCCAGGTAGTCCACTGCGTCGCGCCAATTGCCCACGCCACCGATACCCGAAATGGGTATGCCCGCCGTTTGCGCATCCCGCGCAATCTCAGCCACCATATTCAGTGCAATGGGCTTGACCGCCGGGCCGCAATAGCCGCCATGCGAGCCCTTGCCACCGGTGGACGGGCTCATGGTCAGCGAATACGGGTCCACTCCGATGATGGAATTAATGGTGTTGATCAGCGATACCGCGTCTGCCCCGCCCTTTTTGGCAGCGCGTGCCGGATGCCGGATGTCCGTGATGTTGGGTGTGAGTTTGACGATGACCGGCAGCTTGCTGTACTTCTTGCACCAGGCCGTCACCATTTCGATGTACTCCGGCACCTGGCCCACGGCTGCACCCATGCCGCGTTCGCTCATTCCGTGCGGGCAGCCAAAGTTGAGTTCGATGCCGTCGGCGCCGGTGTCTTCGACGCGCGGCAGGATGGCTTTCCATGACGCTTCCTCGCAGGGCACCATCAAGGACACGACCATGGCACGGTCCGGCCAGAGCCGCTTTACCTCGGCAATCTCGCGCAGGTTGATTTCCAGATCGCGGTCGGTGATGAGTTCAATATTGTTCAGGCCCATGAGCCGGCGGTCCGGCGTCAACAGTGCGCCGTAGCGCGGCCCGCTGACGTTGACTACGGGCGGCCCGGCCTCGCCCAGCGTCTTCCAAACCACTCCGCCCCAACCGGCTTCAAACGCGCGGTTGACGTTGTAAGCCTTGTCGGTGGGCGGTGCGGACGCCAGCCAAAACGGATTGGGGCTGTGAATGCCGGCAAAGGTGGAATGCAAGTTGGCCATAAGGGTGCTTTCGCGGTGTTTAAGCTCGAAGGGCGTTGTGAATCGAAAGAGCTGCCAATTTCCCGTGCTCAACGGCCTCAACGGTCAGGTCGCGTCCGCCGAACCGGCAATCGCCGCCCGCCCAGACCTTGGCGTGGGAAGTCTTGCCGTCGGCATCGGTCACTATTCGCCCGTTTTTGAGCTCCAGCGCACTGCCCAGTGGCTGTGCCACCATGCTTTGGCCAATCGCTTTGAGCACCATATCGGCTTCGAGCACAAAGGTTTCTCCGGTGGCTTGCAACTGACCACCGGCCGCGCGCATCCTGCCAAATTCGATACCGCTGACATGTCCGTCGCCGGCCAGAAGCCGCGTGGGGCTGGCCCAGTGGTGAATGTGCACCCCGTTTTCCAATGCCCATGCTTGTTCGTGGTGCGACGCTCCCATTTCTTGTGCGCCACGGCGGTACACGATGCTCACATTTTGGGCGCCCAGTTTCTTGGCCTGCACGGCAGCGTCCACGGCAGTCATGCCGCCGCCGATGACAACGACCTTTTGGCCAACGGGCACTAAAGACGGGTGTTCGGCCTGGCGCAACTCGGCAATAAATTCGACCGCGTTACGCAAGCCGATGGCTTCGGGCTCGGCGATGCCGATGCTGTTGACCCCTGCCAGACCCAGACCCAAAAAGACCGCGTCATAGTCTTTTGTCAGTGCATCGAGTTGGAGTTCGCGTCCAAGGGCGACTCCGAGCTGCACTTCAATGCCACCAATCGACAGCAGCCAAGCCACCTCTCTCTGGGCGAAGTCATCCGTAGTTTTGTAGGTGGCAAGCCCGTATTCGTTCAAACCGCCGAGTTTGTCGTGTGCGTCCAGCAGCACAACACTGTGGCCCTGACGGGCCAGACCGTGTGCGCAAGCCAATCCAGCCGGACCGGCGCCCACCACCGCAATGCGGCGTCCCGTGGTAGCAGCGCGTGAAAACAAAGGCGCACCTGGATGGGCGAACAAATGGTCCGTGGCGTACCGTTGCAACAGCCCGATTTCGACGGGTTTGTCTTCGTGGGTGTTGCGAACGCAGGCCTGCTCGCACAGCACCTCGGTGGGGCAGACCCTGGCGCACATGCCCCCTAATGGGTTGGATTCCAAAATGGTGCGCGCCGCGCCGCGGGGGTTGTCGTCGGCAAGGCGACGGATGAAGCTCGGAACGTCAATTCCCGTCGGGCAGGCGGTTTGGCACGGCGCATCGAAGCAGTAGTAGCAACGGTCGGCCTCGATCTTGGCCTGCGCCAAGTTGAGCGGTGGATGGGCATCGCAAAAATTCCGGGTGTACTGCTCCGGAGACAGGCGACCGGCATGAACCCCGGACGTCATTTCGTCTGCTTGCATGGTGTGGTTTCCAATCGCTTTGGTGGCATCAAAATGGCTTGTCGTTGCGCTGGGCGCAAGGGCGCGCAGCACCTTCCTGCTTGCTTGATAAATTTAATCCTGCAATAATTGTTTTACCAATTGGTAAAAACCCTAGACAAAGAGCTAGCAATACGCGTACCAGAAATATGAAAAATCCGGCTCCGCCGAGATCCGTCAAAGTCAGCCAGGCCCGCAAACTGTTGGAGGCGGATATCTTGACCGCCGCCAAGCGCTTGTTTGCGCAGCGCGGCTTTGGCGGCGTGTCGCTGGACCACATTGCGCGCGAGGTGGGGGCGTCCAAACAAAATCTGCTGTACTACTTTCCCAGCAAAGAGGAACTCTACCGCCGGGTCTTGCACGGCGTGCTGGATGTCTGGCTGTCTTATATGGACTCGTTGAGCCAGCGCCCTGACGACCCTGAACAGGCGCTGCGCGAATACATCGCAGGAAAGCTACGCTTTTCCCGCGAACACCCGGACGATTCCCGCGTCTATGCCAATGAGGTGGTGTCAGGAGCGCCGATTTTTTCGGCAGAGATCGCCGAACGCGTGATACCGGCGGTGCAGGCTGACGTGGCCATCTTCAACCGTTGGGCCGAATTGGGCCTGTGCCGCGCCCTGGACGGCCGCCATCTAATGGTTTTGCTGTGGGCGTCGACCCAGGTCTATGCAGACTGGGCCAGCCAGATCAGCCTGGTGCTGGGAAAAACGGTGTTGGACGAGGCGGACTTTGCCGCCGCCGAAACGCTTATTGTCGATATGGTCCTGAGAACCGTACTGGTGCGGCCGCCGCAAAACTGAGGTCAACGTCAGGGGCGTTGGCACCCGCGTGCGCAGCAGCCCGTGGGACCCCGGTGTGTTAACGCGCAGCCAGCCCCATCTGGTCCAAGGCCGCAGCCAGATGGCCGACGCTGCGCTCCACATTGTGAAGTTTTTCCAAACCAAACAGCCCGATGCGGAAGGTCATGAAGTCAGCGGGCTCGTCACATTGGAGCGGCACACCGGCAGCGGTCTGCAGGCCCAGCGCCAGGAACTTCTTGCTGCTGTGCATATCCGGATCAGTGGTGTAGCTCACCACCACGCCAGGTGCCTGAAAGCCCTTGGCCGCCACGCTCACCAAGCCGCGGTTCTCCAGCAAGGCGCGCACCTGGTGGCCCAGATCGAGTTGCTCAGCACGTACTTTCTCAAAGCCATAGTCCTGGGTTTCCAGCATCACCTCGCGCAGGCGCGTCAGGGCATCGGTAGGCATCGTGGTGTGGTACATGTGGGTGCCTTTTTCATAGGCCTCCATCACTTGCAGCCACTTCTTCAAGTCACAGGCAAAGCTGCTGCTGGTGGTACTGTCGATGGCAGTGCGCGCACGTGCGCTGAGCATCACCATGGCGCAGCAGGGCGAGCCGCTCCAGCCTTTTTGGGGCGCCGTGACCAGCACATCCACGCCCGTGGCTTCCATGTCCACCCAAATCGTGCCGGAGGCAATGCAGTCCAGTACAAACAAGCCGCCCACCTGGTGCACTGCGTCGGCTACGGCACGCAGGTAGTCGTCGGGCAAGATCATTCCGGCCGACGTTTCCACATGCGGCGCAAAAACCACGTCCGGCTTCTCCGCCAGGATGGTGGCCACCACCTCATCAATAGGGCAGGGCACCCAAGGCGACTGCGAGCTGTCGCTGGTGCGCCGGGCCTTGAGCACGATGGACTGGGCGGGAATATGGCCCATGTCAAAGATCTGCGTCCAGCGGTAACTGAACCAACCATTGCGCAGCACCAGCGCTTTTTTGCCGGTCACAAACTGGCGGGCCACGGCTTCCATGCCGAAGGTGCCGCTGCCGGGCACCAGCACACTGGAATTCGCGTGGTACACCGACTTCAGCATGCCCGAGATGTCGCGCATCACGCTCTGAAATCGCAGCGACATGTGGTTGAGCGCGCGGTCGGTGTAGACCACCGAAAACTCCAGCAGTCCGTCGGGATCGATCTCTTTTACCAGTCCAGCCATGGCAGTCTCCTTGTGTGTTTGTTAAGAGCTGAATAAGAAATTCATCACGTCGCCATCTTTGACCACGTAGTCTTTGCCTTCGGCGCGCATCTTGCCCGCGTCTTTGGCTCCCTGCTCGCCCTTGAATGTAATGAAATCATCAAATGCGATGGTTTGGGCGCGGATATACCCCTTTTCAAAGTCGGTGTGAATTACGCCTGCCGCCTGCGGGCCGGTGTCGCCGACATGAATGGTCCAGGCGCGCACCTCCTTCACCCCCGCAGTGAAATAGGTCTGCAGGCCCAGCAAGCTGTAGGCCGCGCGGATCAAGCGGTTCAGGCCCGGCTCGGTCTGGCCGAGTTCCTCCAGAAACATCTGGCGGTCTTCGTCGCTCATCTCGCTCATTTCAGCCTCTAACTTGGCGCTAATAGACACGACCGGCGCGTTTTGCGCCGCCGCAAAGGCCTTGAGCCGGTCGAGCATCGGGTTGTTCTCAAACCCGTCCTCGGCCACGTTGGCCACAAACATCGCGGGTTTGGCGGTGATCAAGAAAAACTGCTTGAGCAAAGGCAGCTCTTCTTTGCTGAAGTCGATGGTGCGCACCGGTTTGGCTTCGTTCAATGCGGTCTGGCACTTCTCCAAAATGGTCACCAGCTTGATCGACTCTTTGTCGCCCGAGCGCGCCAGCTTGGTCACGCGGTGCAGCGCTTTTTCCACGGCGCTCAGGTCCGCCAGGCACAGCTCGGTCTGAATCACCTCAATGTCGGCAATCGGGTCCACCCGGCCGGCCACGTGAATCACGTTGTCGTCTTCAAAGCAGCGCACCACATTGATGGTCGCATCGGTCTCGCGAATGTGAGCCAAAAACTTGTTGCCCAAGCCCTCGCCCGTGCTGGCGCCCGCCACCAGACCGGCAATGTCCACAAACTCCACAATCGCCGGCACGATGCGCTCGGGCGTAATGATGTCGGCCAGCTGCTGTAAGCGCAGATCCGGCACCTCGACCACACCCACATTGGGTTCGATCGTGCAAAAGGGGTAGTTCTCTGCTGCAATGCCGGCTTTGGTCAGCGCGTTAAACAGGGTCGATTTACCGACATTGGGCAGGCCTACGATGCCGCATTTCATGGAAAGTCCTTTGTATGGGGGAGTGCACATTGCGGCACATGGGGCGGCAAAGTACTTGCGCCAGTCAAGCTGGCGAGCTACGGATTGTAATTAGGCCGCCGCTTACCGGGCGCTGCGTGCCGGCACCGTACGCGTTTCACCGATTTTGAGCACCCAAAAGTCGGTGTCGTTCAGCCCTTTGGCAGCGCGCGCCAGTGCCAAGTCTTTGGGTGGCTGGTCCAATGACTCATCCGTCAGAGAAAACGTCCCCCAGTGCACCGCCACGCTGCGCTTGGCCCGCAAGTCCAGGTGGGCTTGCACGGCCTCTTCGGGGTTCATGTGGTGCACGCGCATAAACCAGCGCGGCTCGTAGGCACCGATGGGGATGAGCGCCAGATCGAAGCCGCCGTCTTGCGCAAAGCGATCTGCAAATCGCTGTCGCGTCTCCAAGAAATTGGCGCTGTAGCCCGCGTCGCCGCCAAAGTACCAGTGCAAGTCGGCTGCAAAAACGGCCCAGCCGCCCCACAGCGTCTGGTTTTGGTCCGTCAGGCCGCGCGCGGACCAATGCTGAACAGGGGTGAGGAAAAAGTCCACGCCGCGCACCGTGTGCTTTTGCCACCAGTCCAACTCCACCACGCGGGTGATGCCCAAGCTTTCAAACCAGGGCTTTTGACCTAGTGGCACCAAAAACAGCGTGTTGCCCCCTTGGGCCTGTGCCCGGGCGTTCAGGCTCACCACGCTGTTGCGGTCCAAGTGGTCGTAGTGGTTGTGAGAGATCACCACCACGTCAATCGGCGGCAAATCGTCCAATGCCACGCCCGGCGCCTGGGCGCGCCTAGGGCCGGCCATTTGCACAGGAAAAGCGCGTTCACTAAATATAGGGTCGGTCAGCACGTTCAGGCCTCCGGCTTGCACCAGTGCGCTGGCGTGGCCTATCCAGGTTACGGCCGGTGGCGAGGCAGACCGGGCTGCGCTGCTGTCGGGGGCACTGCGCTGGTAGGCGCGAATGCGTGGCAGGTCGGGCGCGGTGGTGGGCGTGGGCGTCAGTGCCGGCTGCGGCAGGTTGTCGCGCACTGCGTCCCATCGCCAGCGCAGCAGGTCGCCCAGGCCATGGGGCTCGCTGTCGGAGGCCGGGTTGCGAAAGCCCCGCTGGGTATGGTGGGGCAGGTTCGCATCGAAATAGGCATTGGCAAAGGCGGTGATGCTGAGAAAACTGGCACCCAGCGTGGTCAACCAGCGAATCAATTGCGTGGGTTTTTTCATGGCGCCTTACTTCTCCAGTCTTCCGGCAGCGGTCTCGCGCTTGCCACGCACCGGCTCCAGCGTGCCGGCCAGCCCCATGCCAAAGGGCGGCATATTGGCGTAGATGTTTTCGTAGCTGCCTTCGCTGACCGCATAGGTTTCATGCCAAATACCGACCGAGCCGTTGTTGGCAATGGCTTGGTTAAACGCCCGCCAGGCGGGCAGATGCTGGGAGTCCCGGTTCTTGGCGTAGTCCAGCAAATGGTCCATGGAGCGCCAGTACTGCACCTGCATGATGGTGCGCGCGACCCAAATGTCCTGGTGCAACAAACCCAGCTCCGGCCTGGACTGCAACTCGCGCAGCATGCGGCCCATGGACGACACCACCGGCAGCCACTTGTGCACCTTCCAGGGCTGGTTAAACCGCATGCCGATTAAAAACAGCACAAAGTCGCCTTCAATGCGTGCGGTCATTCGCTCTTTATGAATCATCGTTGGGGCCTTCAAAGGAGTGTGGATGCGCTTGCTGTGTGCTGCGCAACAGACAGGCTCCACTGTGCCAGAAGCCCAAGTCCTTGCGGGCACGAGGGGCAGAAGCGGCTCCTACAATCGCCGCATGGCACGACCTTTTGACGTTTGTATCCGTGGCGCAGGCATCGTCGGCCGCACGTTGGCCCTGAAATTGGCGGCCCAGCGCCTGCGGGTGGCACTGGTAGACCACCATACTGCGGCGCCCTCTGAGGGCCACAGTGATGTGCGCGCTTATGCGCTGAATCCGGTCTCCCGTGCCCTGCTGCAAGACTTGCGCTGCTGGCCCGACCCGCTGCACGCCACGCCGGTGCTTGCCATGCACGTGCGGGGCGACGCAGGCGGCGAGACGCGGTTTGATGCTGACGCTACGTCCGCTGAAGCGCTCAACTGGATCGTGGACGTGCCCGAGCTGGAGAACTTGCTCAAAGCAGCCGTTGGATTTCAGGGTCTGATCGAGGTGGTGGATACGCCCCAAGCCGCACCGCTCACCGTGGTCTGCGAAGGCAAGGCCAGTCGCACGCGCGAAGAGTTTGGCGTGGAATTTGTGGCACGGCCTTACGCCCAATGGGCCTTGGCAGCCCGGGTGGCGTGCGCATTGCCGCACGGCCAGGTGGCACGCCAGTGGTTTGCCCGGCCCGATGGACAAGGCGAAATCGTTGCTCTGCTGCCACTGGGCGGTGCGCAAGGAACCGAATGTGCCCTGGTCTGGTCTGCGCCGCCCGAGCGTGCGCAAGCATTGCAGGCGCTGGACGCGCAAGACTTTTGCGAGCAACTCCAGGCCGCAAGCCAAGACGCCTTGGGTGGCATGACGCTGGCGAGTGAGCGCCAGATCTGGCCCCTGCAGCACTCGCAGGCCGCGCATTGGTGCGGCAGTAACGCGCAAGGCGCGTGGGTGCTGGCCGGTGACTCGGCCCACGCAGTACACCCCTTGGCCGGCCAGGGGCTCAACCTGGGCCTGGGCGACGTGGCTGAGCTCTGCGCTGTGCTGGAGGCGCGCCCTTATTGGCGCAGCGTCGGCGACCTGCGGCTGCTGCGCACCTACGAGCGTGCGCGCAAAACC
>CAIWRE010000468.1 GCA_903914985.1 uncultured beta proteobacterium
GAGTACCTTTTGGTCAGCGACTTTGAGCACATGCGTCTGTACCGCCTCGACGGCGTCACACCCCCGCTGTGCCACACGCTGGCCGACTTTGCGCAGCACCTGGATGCTTACCTGTTTCTGGCGGGCTACGAGTCGCAGGCGCAGCAAGCGCAAATTGCAGTGGACGAGCACGCCGCACGCAATATTGCGCAACTGCACGACGCCATGCGCGACGGCGGCTACACCGGCGTGGACTTGCAGCGTTATTTGGTGCGGCTGTTGTTTTGCCTGTTTGCCGAAGACACCGGCATTTTCGAGCGCACCGGCAGCTTCGGCCGCTACTTGCGCCAGCAAACGCGCGAGGACGGTAGCGACCTCGACGGCGCGCTGCAAAACCTGTTTGACGTGCTCAGCCATGCACCTGCCCAGCGTCCCAAAAATCTGCCTGCAGAGCTGGCCTGTTTCCCCTATGTGAACGGCAGCGTGTTTGACGGCCAGCTCACCCGCTGCTACTTCAACAGCACAGCGCGCAGCGTGCTGCTGCATTGCTCCGAGCACTTTGATTGGGCGCAAATCAGCCCGGCCATTTTTGGCTCGCTGTTTCAGGCCGTGATTCACCACGACAACGAAGGCATCACCGGCAAAAGCACCAAGCGGCGCGAGCTGGGCGCGCACTACACCAGCGAGACCAATATCCTGCGGGTGATTGGCCCCCTGTTTTTGGATGCACTCAAAGCCGAACTGCTGTCGGCGCGCGGCCCCGGCGGCAGTGCACAGCGATTGCAAAAGTTGCTGGAGCGGCTGCGCAGCATCAACTGCTTCGACCCGGCATGCGGCTGCGGCAACTTTTTGGTGATCGCCTACCGCGAGATCCGCCGGCTGGAGCTGGACGCGGTGGAAGCCTTGCAAGCCATCGAGAGCCGCAACCGCTCGGTCAGCGCCACGCTGGACGTGAAAGAGTTTGGCTACATCCAGTGCGATGTGCACCAGTTCCACGGCATTGAGATCGAGCCCAGCGCCGCGCAAATCGCGACCGTGGCCCTGTGGCTCACCGACCACCAGGAGAACCTGCGCGCCAGTCGGGTGCTGGGTGGCAATTTCAACCGCCTGCCGCTGGTGCGACGCGCCAACATCGTGTGTGCCAACGCCCTGAGCACCGAGTGGGCTTCGGTGTTGTTGCCGGAGCTGTGTGACTACGTGATTGGGAATCCGCCGTTTGTGGGCGCCAAATTCATGAGTGAGGCGCAACGTGCGGACGTAGCCATTGCGTTTCGTGGCGTGCAAAACGCAGGCTTGCTCGACTTTGTGGCGGCTTGGTATGTGAAGGCGGCGCGCTACCTCTCCGACGCTGCGGCGCGCACGGGGCAGACGCCGAGCGCTCATGAGCCTGCGGCTCCCAAATCGCGCTCAGCACCTGCCCCGTACGCGCCGCAGCGCAACCGCAGCTTTAGTGTGCGCACGCGGTGTGCGTTTGTGTCTACCAACAGCATCACGCAGGGCGAACAGGTGGGGGTGCTGTGGGGCTGGATGCTGTCGCAGGGCATGAAGATTCAGTTTGCCCACCGCACCTTTCAGTGGAGCAACGACGCCAAGGGCGTGGCGGCGGTGCACTGCGTGATCATTGGCTTTGGGACCGATGATTTGCCGGGCAAGACGATTTTTGATTACCCGGATATCAAGGGTGATCCAGTCGCGATACCCGCTCGAAATATCAATCCGTATCTGGTTGACGCGGTGGATATCGCTTTGTCAAAGCGGGGCAATCCCATCCACCCGGTGAGTGAAATGATCAATGGCAGTAAACCCGCCGATGGCGGCCATTTGCTACTCAGCCCGCAAGAGCGCGCTGAATTGGTCGCTTGCGAGCCAAGCGCAGCGGAGTGGATCCGCCCGTTTGTTGGTGCGGAAGAATTTATCAATGGGCGGGAACGCTACTGCCTGTGGTTATTGGATTGCCCGCCAGAAACCTTAAGAAAACTTCCTCACGTGCTTGCGCGTGTGGAGGCCGTGCACACAATGCGCTTAGCGAGCTCTGATAAGCAAACCCGATCCGACGCACAAACGCCAACACTTTTTCAAAAAATCAGGCAACCCTGTACGAATTATTTGCTTGTGCCGAGTGTTTCATCGGAGCGCCGTAATTTCGTGCCCATTGGTTTTTTAACGCCAGAAACCATCATCAGCAACTTGGTTTACTCCATCCCCGATGCCACGCTTTTTCACTTCGCCGTGATGACCAGCACCATGCATAACGCATGGATGCGTGCCACCTGTGGTCGATTGGAAAGTCGTTATCGGTATTCCGCAAAAATCGTCTACAACAACTTCCCCTGGCCCGCGCTGCCAGAGCCAGTCGGGGAGGGCGCTGTCGCAACGGGTAAGTCA
>CAIWRE010000469.1 GCA_903914985.1 uncultured beta proteobacterium
GCTGGTTTGCGCTGGTGGGCGCGCTTGCCAGCTTTTTGGTGACCTTGCCCTTGTATGCGGGCTTCCAGCTGGGTACCGCTGAGATGCAGTTTGTAGAAAACGCGTCTTGGATTCAGCGCTTCAATGTCGACTACCACCTGGGTGTGGATGGCATTTCCCTGTGGTTTGTGCTGCTGACCGCTTTCATCAATGTGGTGGTGGTGATTGCGGGCTGGGAAGTTATCACCCGCAAGGTCAATCAGTACATGGCGGCCTTTTTGATATTGTCCGGTCTCATGATCGGGGTGTTCAGTGCCTTGGACGGCCTGCTGTTTTACGTCTTCTTTGAAGCCACCTTGATCCCCATGTACCTGATTATTGGTATCTGGGGCGGGCCCAACAAGATTTATGCGGCCTTCAAATTCTTCTTGTACACCTTGCTGGGCTCGCTGCTCACACTGGTTGCGCTGATCTATCTCTACATCCAGTCGCACGGCAGTTTTGACATTGCCACATGGCATGCCTTGCCTTTGACGCGCGGTGAGCAAACGGCCTTGTTCTTTGCCTTCTTTGCCGCCTTTGCGGTCAAAGTGCCCATGTGGCCGGTTCACACCTGGCTGCCCGATGTGCACGTTGAAGCGCCCACAGGAGGCTCTGCGGTGCTGGCCGCCATCATGCTCAAGCTGGGCGCTTATGGTTTCCTGCGCTTCTCATTGCCCATTGCCCCCGATGCGGCGCATGAATGGGCGTGGCTCATGATTGCCTTGTCGCTGATCGCGGTGGTGTATGTGGGATTGGTGGCGCTGGTGCAGCAGGACATGAAAAAGCTGGTGGCCTATTCATCGGTGGCGCACATGGGTTTTGTGACCTTGGGCTTCTTCATTTTTATTGACCTGGGTGTCGCGGGCGGTGTGGTGCAGATGATTGCCCACGGCTTCGTATCGGCGGCCATGTTCTTGTCCATCGGTGTGTTGTACGACCGTGTGCACTCCCGCGAGATCGCCAGTTATGGCGGGGTGGTGAACACCATGCCCAAGTTTGCAGCGTTTGCCTTGTTGTTTGCCATGGCCAATTGCGGCTTGCCGGGAACTGCCGGTTTTGTCGGCGAGTGGATGGTCATTCTGGCCGCCGTCAAATTCAACTTCTGGGTCGGCTTTGCTGCAGCCAGTGCCTTGATCTTTGGTGCCGCCTATACCTTGTGGATGTTCAAACGTGTCTATTTGGGCCCGGTGGCCAATGAGCATGTCAAAGAACTGGAAGACATCAACGCCCGCGAGTTCCTGGTGCTGGCATTGCTGGCCGTGGCGGTGTTGTGGATGGGTATTGACCCCAAGCCCGTGACCGATGTGATGGATGCATCGGTTGCCGAATTGCTGAGGCACGTTGCGGTGTCCAAGCTGAACTAATGCCTGCTGACTTGAGAAACGAAACATGATGGACCAGATCAGTTGGATTGCAATTTTTCCCGAGGCATTTTTGTTGGTGATGGCTTGCGTCATCGCTTTGGCCGACTTGCGCCCCCAAAGTCTGTTGCGTGGCCTGACCTTTACGCTCACCATGGTGACCCTGGGCCTGGTGGCGGCACTCGAGGCGTTTTATGCCACGACCGGGCTCACGCTATATGGTTTTGGCAACATGGTCGTCGCTGACACCATGGCGGGCTGGTTAAAGTGCTTTGCCACGGTGGCGGTGATGGTGACCCTGGTCTATGGACGCCCGTATTCCGCGTCGCGCGACATGCTACGTGGTGGTGAGCTCTTCACCCTGGGCATGTTTTCACTGCTGGGCATGTTCATCATGATCTCGGGCAACAACTTCCTGGTCATCTACATGGGCCTGGAACTGTTGACACTTTCGAGCTACGCCATGGTGGCATTGCGCCGCGACCATGCAGGCGCGGTCGAAGCCGCCATGAAATACTTTGTGCTGGGCGCCATGGCCTCGGGCTTCTTGCTCTACGGCATGTCCATGTTGTATGGCGCGACCGGCTCGCTCGATATCAATGCGGTGTTCAAGGCGATTGCCTCGGGTGCAGTGCGTCACCAGGTGCTGGTTTTTGGCTTGGTGTTTATCGTGGCGGGCTTGGCGTTCAAGCTGGGCGTGGTGCCTTTCCACATGTGGATTCCCGATGTTTACCAAGGCGCACCCACGGCCGTCACGCTGATGATCGGTGGCGCTCCCAAGCTGGCCGCTTTCGCGATTGCGATGCGTTTGTTGGTGGAAGGCATGCTGCCTCTGGCCATTGACTGGCAGCAAATGCTGATGGTGCTCTCGATCGCGTCCCTGTTCTTAGGCAATTTAGCGGCCATTGCACAAACCAACTTGAAGCGCATGCTGGCGTTTTCTACTATTTCGCAAATGGGCTTTGTGCTGATCGGCCTGATGTCAGGTGTGGTCAACGGCAACATTATTTCGGCCGCCAATGCGTACAGCTCGTCGATGTTTTACGTCATCACTTATGTGTTGACCACGTTGGCAGCTTTCGGCGTCATCATGCTGTTGGCGCGTGACGGTTTTGAGAGCGAAGAGATTTCGGATTTCGCCGGTCTGAACCAGCGCAGTCCCTTGTACGCGGGTGTGATGGCGGCTTGTATGTTCTCAATGGCGGGCATTCCTCCCATGGTGGGCTTCTACGCCAAGCTGTCCGTGCTGCAGGCCTTGATTGCATCCGGCGAACCTCTGCACATTGGCGTGGCCATCTTCGCCGTGATGATGTCGCTGGTCGGTGCTTTTTACTATTTGCGTGTGGTCAAGGTCATGTACTTTGACGAACCCATCACGGCCAGCCATGTGGTGGCCAGCAGCGGTGTGCGGGTGGTGCTGTGCATCAACGGTGCACTGGTGCTCCTCTTGGGTATTTTCCCGGCGGGCCTCATGGCGCTGTCCGCACAGTCCATTTTGCAGATGTTGGGCACCTAGCCCAGGGCCTTCGCGCCGTTTGTCAACAGTTCTATGCCGGTCAACATGAGCGGTACGACACCGATGGGTGCAGCAGATGCAGATGCCCACCTGCGCGAAACCCGTGTTTCCACCCAGGCCTTGTTCAAAGGCCATTTCCTGCATGCGTTTCGCGATGAAGTAGCCCTGCCAGACGGAAGCACGGCTCAGCGTGAATACCTGGTTCATCCCGGCGCCGTGATGGTGATTCCGCTGCTCACCGATTCTGAGGGCCATACGCGCCTGGTGCTAGAACGCCAGTTCCGCTACCCGGTGAACCGTGTGATGGTGGAGTTTCCTGCCGGCAAACTCGATCCAGGTGAGTTGGTGCTGGCTTGCGCAATCCGCGAGTTGCAAGAAGAAACCGGCTACCGGGCCCGCGAATGGGCCCGGGCGGGCGTGATGCATCCGGTCATTTCGTATTCCACCGAGTTCATTGAAGTCTGGTTCGCCCGCGGTCTGGTTGCCGGTGAGCGCAGTTTGGATGCCGGCGAATTTTTGGATGTTTTTACCGCCAACCCGCAAGAGTTACTGCAATGGTGCTGTGATGGCACAGTCACCGACGCCAAAACGTTGGCGGGTGCCTTGTGGCTGCAAAACGTGCTTTCAGGCGCCTGGACCTTGGACTGGCAGACCTCGCCATGAAAGTGCTCGACCTGCAGTGCGAGCAGGGCCACGCCTTCGAAGGGTGGTTTGCGTCGGAGAATGACTTTGTGGACCAGCGGGACAGGTCACTGATCCAGTGCCCTGTCTGCGCAGACGCCAGGATCACCAAAAAACTCAGTGCACCGCGATTGAACTTAGCGTCTGGGCGGGGCGATCTGCCTGAGTCATCCGCTGCAACGTCGTCCGTCGCATTGGATGCGACGCAAGCCCTTGACCCAATGGCCGCTTGGTTTCAGATGTCGCGCAAGCTGATGGAGCAAACGACCGATGTGGGCCCGCGTTTTGCCGAAGAAGCGCGCAAGATCCACTACGGTGAAGTGCCGGAGCACGCGATTCGCGGTCAGGCCAGCGCCAAAGAAACCCGCGAATTATTGGACGAGGGCATCCCAGTGATGCCCTTGTTGCTGCCCGAAGGCGCCAAGGGAAGCTTGCAGTAGGGCAGGGCTCTCACCCACGAGGGGTGATGTGAACCAGGCTGGGATCAAGCCACAAAGACTCGGGCCTTGCGCGGCGTGACCACCACCGTCTCGCCTTCTTTCAAGCCCAGTTCGTGGAATTGCTGGGCCGTCATTTGCGCTTCAATAATGTCGTCGCTGCCCGCGAGCGAGCGATCCTCTGGCAGGAGTTCGAGGCGCGCGATCGGCCCCACCACAATGGCACGCACCAGTTTGGCGGCGATACCGTTGTTGGGCTCGGAGGCCTGGTAGCGGCGCACCTCCAAATCGTGCGGACGCACATAGGCAAAGGCTTTGGCGTCTTGCGTTGTGCTGTGTTCGGGGCTCGCAAAGCGCACACCATCATGGCCTTCGCCGATGCGCATTTCCCCTTCGTGGGCGCGGCCATGGAATAAATTGACGTCGCCCAAAAATCCATACACAAAGGGGCTTGCCGGGTGGTCCCACACCTGTTGGGGTGTGCCGACTTGTTCTACTTTGCCGCTGTTCATCAGCACCACGCGGTCGGCCACTTCCAGCGCTTCTTCCTGGTCGTGCGTGACAAAAATGCTGGTCACGTGCAAGTCGTCGTGCAGGCGGCGCAACCAGCGGCGCAGCTCTTTGCGCACCTTGGCGTCCAGCGCGCCAAAGGGCTCGTCCAGCAACAGAACCTTGGGCTCTACCGCCAAGGCGCGGGCCAAAGCAATGCGCTGGCGCTGACCACCGGAGAGTTGTGCGGGGTAGCGGTCGGAGAGCCAATCGAGCTGCACCAGGCCCAGCAGCGCATGCACTTTTTCTTTGATGACCGACTCGGACGGCCGGGTCGTGCGCGGCTTCATGCGCAGGCCAAAGGCCACGTTGTCAAACACCGACATGTGGCGGAACAGTGCATAGTGCTGAAACACAAAGCCCACATTGCGCTCGCGCACATTGAAGTCGGTGGCGTCCTCGCCGCTGAACAAAATATTGCCGTGGTCGGCAGTTTCCAGCCCGGCAATGATGCGCAGCAGCGTGGTTTTTCCGCAGCCTGAGGGGCCCAGCAAGGCCACCAGTTCACCGGAATCAATGTCCAGGTCCACATTGCGCAAGGCTTTGAAGGTGCCGAAGTCTTTGCTGACCTGGCGAATTGCAATACTCATGGGATTTTCTTCAAGGTAAATCGTTCAAACAGCGACTGCGGGCGCAGGCTCGGGCGGCAGGGCTGCCGCGGCTTTTTCCTGGCGCTCAAACTGCCACTCCACAAAAGACTTGATCACCAGCGTGACCAGGGCCAGCAGCGCCAGGAGGGACGCCACCGCAAAGGCCGCGACCGACTGGTACTCGTTGTACAAAATTTCCACGTGCAGCGGCATGGTGTTGGTCTGCCCGCGAATGTGGCCCGAGACCACCGACACCGCGCCAAACTCGCCCATGGCACGTGCATTGCACAAGATCACGCCGTAAATCAAACCCCATTGGATGTTGGGCAGCGTGACGTGCCAAAAGGTTTGCCAACCGGTGGCGCCCAGCACAATGGCGGCCTGCTCTTCGTCGCTGCCTTGCGCCTGCATCAGCGGAATCAACTCGCGGGCAATGAACGGAAAGGTCACGAATACCGTGGCCAGCACAATGCCCGGCACCGCAAAAACGATCTTGATGTCGTGCGCCTGCAACCAGGGACCGAACCAGCCTTGAGCGCCAAACATCAGCACGTAAATCAAACCCGCCACCACGGGAGAGACCGAGAAAGGCAGGTCCACCAGCGTGGTCAAAAAGGCCTTGCCCGTGAATTCATATTTGGCAATCGCCCATGCGGCGGCAACGCCAAAAACCAGGTTCAGCGGCACGGCAATCAAGGCGGTGATGAAGGTCAATCGAATTGCCGACCAGGCATCGGGCTCTTGCAGGGCCTCAACGTAAGCCCCAAAACCTTTGCGCAAGGCTTCGGCAAACACCGTGGCCAAGGGCAAGACCAAAAACAAAAACATAAAGGTCAGCGCCAGCGTGATCAGGCTGAACCGCACCCAAGCGGGCTCTGTGGTGCTGACGTGTTTGTGACTCGTTTGCTGACTCATGACGACGCTCCTGTGCGGCGACGCTGCCAAGTTTGCAAGGCATTGATCACCAGCAACAACATGAACGAGATCACCAACATGACCAAGGCCACCGCCGTGGCGCCGGCGTAGTCGTACTGCTCCAACTTGCCAATGATGATCAAAGGTGTGATCTCTGAGACCATGGGCATGTTGCCGGCAATGAAAATCACCGAACCGTATTCACCAATCGCGCGGGCAAAAGCCATGGCACATCCGGTGAGCAGCGCGGGTGCGATAGACGGGAAAATCACCCGGGTGACGGTCTGCCAGCGCGTTGCGCCCAAGCAGGAGGCTGCTTCTTCGAGTTCTTTTTCGGTGTCTTCCAACACCGGTTGCACCGTGCGCACCACAAACGGCAGGCCAATGAAAATCAGCGCGATCACCACGCCGTTCGGGTTGAACGCCAGAACAATGCCCAGTGGCTCCAGGAC
>CAIWRE010000470.1 GCA_903914985.1 uncultured beta proteobacterium
GGTCAGGTTCTCGCCCAGCGCCCCGGGCAACAGTGTGTCGTCAATGCCGCCCACACCGGCGTCTTGCCGCTGGCCACGCCAATAGCCGTAATGTTCGCAGGGGTAGGCATAGACGGCTTTTTCAAGGCCGCCGTGGACCGATAAATCGGCCTGCTCGTCGACTTCCAAGCCCAAGGCGCCAACGCGTACTGGCCCTGACACTGCCGTTTTGAACATGGCCGACGCGATCAAGCGGTCGCTGATCATGACCCGCCGCGCTTTGGCCGCTTGCACACCCATCAATTTGAATTGCATGCCAAAGCTCCTAAAGCGCGCGTGGCGCAAGGGTGCCGGTGCGTGCGGCGTATTTGCTCAGCGCATCGACTTTTTCCACCATCACATTGGCATTGCGTGCGCCATAGACTTTTGCTTTCAGCCAGGCGCATTCCGCTTCCAGCGCGGCTTCGTCGGCCAGGCGGGTGTGCCAGACGCGCTGGTCGGCGTTCCACCGATAGGCGCGGGCTTTGAGAAGGTCTTTGGCCTCAAACGGTGCACCAGTGGCTTGCAGGCGGAAAAACGGGGTTTGGGCTGCATGCAGGAGTTTTGCCATTCCGGTGATCGATGGGTCGTTAGGCAAGGGGGCAAGCAGCACCGCCAGCAGCGCATGGCAGTCCATCTCAGCACGGTGCGCGTCGTAAAACAAGCCCAGAGCTTGGGCCAGCGCTTCGAGTTTGCTGGAGGTACGCCCTTGTGCTTTCCAGTCCAGATCTGCAAACGAACACGCCCACGCAAAGTGGCGAAACAAGGGCATGCGGGCCTCGCAAAAGGGCCGGTCAAAGCCCGCGTTGTGCGCAATCACCACGTCCACACCGTCCATCAAGGCGGCGATGCGCGCCTCGTCCAAACGTTTGCCCGCCACGTCAGCGTCGGTGATTCCGGTGATGTCCCTGGCTTCTTTCGGGATAGTCATGCCGGGGTCTTCCAGCTCGTCAAACACCTGCACCAGGCCCACCGGTACGCCAGTGGCACGGTCCACATCCACGCGCAGCAGTGCCAGTTCGATGATCTTGTCTTTGGAGGCGTCCAAGCCCGTGGTCTCGGTATCCAGCACCACCACGCGCACCACATCGGCGCTGTGCGCAGCGGGCCACTCCAGTCGCGGCTGCAGGCGGCGCAGTACACGGTAGTCGGGGTGTGCATCCAATGCTTGGGCGCTGGCCTCTATGTCCGAGACCGCTGCGGTAACCGGGGCTTGGACCGCCACCACGACGGCCGTTGCCTTCGGCTTGGCTTTGGGCTTGCGGGCTTTGAGCGGGGGAAGCGGCTTGGGCAACTCCGGAAAAAGCTCGGCGTTGGAGAATTCAATTTTCAAAGCGGCCACCTGGGAAACGGTCTGTCGAACAAGGCCCGCACGCGCCGACCTCCATACCCAGGATTATTGCCTCTATCATCCCCCGCATCTGGCAAAACCGCCCTCATCATTTTCAAAGTGACCGACCCATGACTGCTTCTGCTACCACCAAACCCCTTCAA
>CAIWRE010000471.1 GCA_903914985.1 uncultured beta proteobacterium
CCAAAACTCGCAAACAACTCGCCCATCACCTCGGCATCGCCCAGGGTTAGTTGCTTCACGCCGGCAGGCAGGCTGTTGATGCTGGGCAGCTTGTCCACGGCAGTGGCCACATCGCCCAAGGGCATGCCCGAGAGCTCAACTTCAAACGTGATGTTGCGGCTGCGGTTGAGGCGGTCAATCACCGCCGGCCCGCCGGTGGTCTCCATGGTGGCGACCTGGCTGAGCATCACCGGACCACGCGCGCCGGGCAGCGTCAGGCGGCCGAGCAAATCCAGGTCCTGGCGCGCGCTGTCTTGCAGCTTGACGATGATGGGCACCTGCCGCTGGCTGAGGTTGAGCTTGGCCACGTTGTTGTCGTAGTCGCCCACGGTGGCAATGCGCAAGGTCTCACCAATCGCCGCCGTGGTCACGCCCAATTCAGCCGCCCGCATGAAGTCCGGACGCACGGTGATTTCTGAGCGGATCAGGCTGGCACTCGAGGTGATGGTGCCCAAGCCCGGAATGGTGCGCAAATCCCGCTCTACCGCTGCGGCGGCCGTGGCCAGGGCCTGCGGGTCTTCGCCGGTCAGCACCAGCTGGTATTTCTCACCCGAGCCGCCCAGGCCCACTTTGCTGCGCACACCCGGCAGCTCCGACATGGCAGCGCGGATGTTGTTCTCAATGAACTGTTTGCGCGGCCGTTTGCCCCGCTCGCTCAAGAGCACCGTCAGCGTGGCTTTGCGCACTTCAGATGCGCCCGATGGCGCAAACGGATCGGACCCCGCCGCCCCACCGCCAATGGTGGTGTAGACGCTTTGGATATGCTCCACGCGGCCCAGCAGATGGCGTGCTGCCTCGGCTGCTTCGCGCGTTTGGCGCAGCGTGGAGCCGGGTGGCAACTCCAGGTAAATCTGGGTTTGCGAGTTGTCGTCCGGCGGAATAAAGCCGGTGGGCAACAAGGGGATGAGCATGATCGAGCCCACAAAAAACGCGGCGGCTGCAGCCATGGTCACCCACCGGTGCGCCAGTGCCCAGCGGCTGGCGCGCAGGTAGGCCGCCATCCAAAACGGCTCTTTGTGGGGCTTGGGGCTGCGCCGCATCACGTAGGCCGCCATCATGGGTGTAAGCACCCGCGCAACCACCAGCGAGGCAAACACGGCCAGCGCGGCCGTCCAGCCAAATTGCTTGAAAAATTTGCCGGGAATGCCGGACATAAATGCGGTCGGTAAAAACACCGCAATCAGCGTAAAGGTAGTGGCAATCACCGCCAGACCGATTTCGTCGGCCGCCTCCATGGCGGCCTGAAACGGTGTTTTGCCCATGTTGAGGTGGCGCTCAATGTTCTCCACCTCCACGATGGCATCGTCCACCAGCACGCCAATCACCAAAGACAGCGCCAGCAAGGTCACGGTGTTGATGGAGAAACCCAGGTAGGCAATGCCAATAAACGCTGGAATCACCGACAAAGGCAACGCCACGGCAGAGACAATCGTGGAGCGCCAATTGCCCAAAAACAACCACACCACAATCACCGCCAGCAAGGCGCCCTCCAGCAGCATGGTCATGGAGGACTCAAACTCTTCGGCCACCGGTTTTACAAAGTCAAAGGCCTGGGTAATTTCAAGATCCGGGTGCTGGGTTTTGAGCTCTTGCAGCGCCGCTTGCACGGCCGCGCCCACCTCGATCTCGCTAGCACCTTTGCTGCGGGTGATCTCAAAACCCACCACCGGTACGCCATTGAGCAATGCCAAAGCGCGCGGTTCGGCCACGGTGTCCTTGACCGAGGCCACGTCGCTCAGACGCACCCGTCCACCTTTGGCCAGGCCAAGTTCCAAATCCGCCAAGGCCGTAGCGCTGGTGACGGTGGCCACCGTGCGCATGGGCTGTTCGCTGCTGGCCAGATCGGTCCGGCCGCCTGCGCTTTCGGTTTGCACCTGGCGCAGCTGGCGGGAAATTTCCGAGGCCGTGGTACCCAGGCTTTCAAGTTTGAGCGGGTCCAGCGCCACATCAATCTGGCGGGTCACGCCGCCCACGCGGCTCACCGAGCCCACGCCTTTGACGCCCAACAGTCGGCGCGCCACCGTGTTGTCCACAAACCAGCTCAGCGCCTCGTCGTCCATGCTGGGCGCACGCACAGTGAAGGCCAGAATCGGGGCACCGGAGAGGTTGACCTTGCTGATGACCGGGTCGCGCACGTCTGCGGGCAAGTCCGAACGCACACCCTGCACCGCAGAGCGCACATCGTCCACGGCTTCCTGGGTGGCTTTTTCCAGGCGGAATTCGGCTGTCACAGTCACGCCGCCGTCCTGCACCTTGGTGTAAATGTTCTTCAGGCCCTGCAAGGGAGCAATCGCGTTCTCAATCTTGCGCGCCACCTCGGTTTCCAGCTGCGCGGGCGCCGCTCCGGGCAGCGAGGCAGAAACCACCACGGTAGGCAATTCCAGGTCCGGGAACTGCTGCACCTTCATGGACTTGAAAGCCAACATGCCCGCAAAGCTGAGCATGACGAACAGCATCACCGCCGGAATGGGGTTTTTGATGGACCAGGCTGAAACATTCATTGCGCGGGCCCTTATTTGCTGGCAGCCGCCGCCGGGGCGCTTGCCGGCGCAGCAGCGGGCACGACCTTCACCAGGTCACCGTCGCTCAAGAAGCTTCCACCACTGGCCACAATCTGGTCTTCGGGCTTGAGGCCGGAGAGGATTTCAAGCGTGTTGTCCACCACCCGTCCGGTTTGCACCTTGGTCTGGCTGACCCGCTTGTCAGCACCCACGCGGTACACATAGCTGAAGCCGTCGCGCACCACCACCGCCGTTTGCGGCACCAACAGTGCGCTGGAGTTCCCCAGAGCAAACTCCCCACGCGCATACATGCCGGGCTTGAATGCAGCGGCCGCACCTTTGCCCATCGCAGCCAGCAGGTCCACGTACACCAAGCCATTGCGCGTCTGGGCGTCTACTGTTGGAGCCACCACACGCACGCGGCCCTGGCCCTGGGTGCCCCCGGGGGCGGTGAGCACAACCGGTGTCCCGGGGGCAATGCGCCCCATCTCAGCGGCAGTCACCTCGCCGCGCCACTCCAGACGCCCTTGGCGAATCAGCTTGAACAGTTCTGTGCCCGCACCCACCACCGCACCCACCGTCGCACTGCGGGCCGAGATCACGCCAGCGTCAGGCGCCAGCACCTGGCTGTGCTTCAGACGCAGCAACTGCGCGTCGAGCTGCGCTTTGGCCGAATCCACGCGCGCCTTGGCCACTTGCTCCTGCGTCAGGTACTGGTTGACCTGCTGCGCACTCAAAGCGCCGCTGCCGTCCACGGCACGCGCGCGCGTGGCGTTGGCTGCGGCGTCGAGGGCCGTGGCCTGGGCCTCGGCCAGAGCCGCGCGGGCCAGGGCCACGTCCGCCTGCACGCTCTCGGCATCCAACGTGACGAGCAGCTGCCCTTTTTGAACGCTGTCGCCCACGGCTGCATGGAGCTCAGTAATGCGCAAACCGTTGGCCTCCGCGCCCACACTGGCCTCCTGCCAAGCGGCCAATCCACCGTTGGCGGTGAGCTTCACAGCCGCGGTGATGCGAGCGGCGTGCACCACCGACACCGTCAACGCGGCCTTGGCCGCTGGTTTGGGTGCATCGGCTGCGTCACTGATGCTGACCCACAGTGCGCCTGAACACAAGATGACCAGGTTGGCCACAAGAATGG
>CAIWRE010000472.1 GCA_903914985.1 uncultured beta proteobacterium
CGTAGGGCCCTTCGGGCCGTCTCTATGGAACAAGATGGAACACTGTGTTGTGGATCAAAGCGGGAGGGTGGCCCAGCTGCTCACCTTGTGTAAATCGTCTGGCCTGCGTCCCTGGACCTTGCGGGGCAAGACCTTGCTGCCGGTGGTGCAAGGCGGCATGGGCGTTGGCGTATCAGCGGGCGGCTTGGCGGGCAGCGTGGCGCGTCAAGGGTGCTTGGGCACTATTTCGTCGGTGGATCTGCGCCGATTGCACCCCGACCTGATGGCACAGACCGGGCATTTGGACAAAGAACCGGATGCGCGCGACATCATTGAATCCGCCAATCTCGTTGCGCTGGACCGCGAAATCCGCCGTGCACGCACCCTCTCGGAAGGTCAAGGGCTGATTGCAGTCAACGTCATGAAGGCACTGAGCCAGTACACCGGCTATGTGCGCCAGTCTTTGGTCAGCGGTGCAGATGCTTTGGTGGTGGGCGCAGGCTTGCCCCTGGACTTGCCCGAGCTGGCACGGGACTTCCCCCATACGGCGCTGATTCCTATCCTGTCGGACGCCCGCGGCGTGCAACTCGTGGTGCGCAAATGGGAAAAACGCGGACGCCTGCCGGACGCCGTAGTCATTGAGCACCCGCGTCTGGCCGGCGGCCATTTGGGTGCATCCAACGTCGGTGACCTGGCCGACCCACGCTTCGACTTTGAGCGCGTGATTCCCGCCGTATTGGAGTTTTTCAAAACCGCAGGTATTGAAGGAAAAATTCCTTTGATCGTTGCCGGCGGCATCTCTTGCCAGGCCGACATTGCGCGCTTGCAGGCGCTGGGTGCATCGGCGGTGCAATTGGGCACGGCCTTTGCGGTGACCCAGGAGTGCGACGCGGCGCCCGCATTCAAGCAGGTGCTGGCCCAGGCCCAGCCGCAGGATATGGTGGAGTTCGTCAGCGTCTCAGGGCTGCCCGCCCGTGCGGTACGCACGCCCTGGCTGACCAAGTACTTGCGCATTGAGCCCAAGCTCAAGGCTGCGGCCCACCAGAAGCAAAAGTGCAATATGTCGTTTGACTGCCTGGCGCACTGCGGCCTGCGCGATGGCGATGCCAGCATCGGACAATTTTGCATTGACCAGCAACTGGGACACGCCATGGATGGCGATGTGCAAAAGGGCCTCTTCTTCCGCGGCGCAGGCACCCTGCCCTTTGGCGACCAGATTCGAACGGTGGCCGAGTTGATGGAGTTTTTGATCGCAGACCGGGTGCCGCACGACTTGGATGTTCAAGCGCAAGAGGTCGCCGTATGAACGCGCCCCACGCCGGACAGATCGCACCCGAATTGCCGGTGCAAACCATTTGCGAGGACGTGCTGCGGGAGAAATACCTCAAACCCGGTGAAACCTGCGCCGACGATGTGCTGCGGCGTGTGGCAAAGGCCTTGGCCTCGGTGGAGGCGCCCGCCTTGCAAGCCAAGTACGAGGCCTTGTTTTTGCACAACCTGCGCGATGGCGCCATTGGCGCCGGGCGCATCATGAGCGCGGCGGGCACCTCCATCCAAGCCACACTCATCAACTGTTTTGTGC
>CAIWRE010000473.1 GCA_903914985.1 uncultured beta proteobacterium
CACCATGGGCCCGCTGGTGAGCCAGGCCCAGCGCAGCAATGTGAATATGCGCGTTGCCCGCGCGCTGGAGCAAGGCGCCACCCAGGTACTGCCCCCATTGGGTGGGGGCCTGAACGCCGCAGGTGCTTACGTAGCCCCCACCTTGTTCACACAGGTGCGCCAGGACATGTCCATCGTGCAGGAAGAAACCTTTGGACCGGTGGCATCGGTGCAGGCCTTCGACACGGCCGAAGAAGCCATCGCCCTGGCCAACGACTCGGTCTATGGACTGGCCGCCAGCGTCTGGACCTCGGACCTGCAAACCGCCCACCGCATGAGCGCCGCGCTGCAAGCCGGTGTGATTTGGGTGAACTGCTTTGGTGACGGCGACATGACCCAGCCTTTTGGCGGCTACAAACAAAGTGGCAATTCACGCGACAAACACAAGGACAGCTTGCTGTCTTACCTGCAGACAAAATCCACCTGGATTCACCTGGCCTGATCGCCACATTCATTTTTCGGGAGCACACCATGACAATGACACATTGCAACTTTTACATTGACGGCGCTTGGGTAGAGCCGGTTGGCGCGCACACCGTGCACCCCGTGGTCAGCCCTGGCGATGAATCGGTCGTGGGCGAGGTCATGATGGGCAGCGCCGACGACGTCAACCGCGCTGTTTCCGCTGCCCGCAAGGCCTTTGACAGCTTCAGCCAAACCAGCCTGGAGCACCGCACCGAGCTGCTGCAAAAGCTGCTCGCCGCCTTTGAGCGCCGCTACACCGAAACCGCACAGGCTCTGAGCACCGAAATGGGCGCGCCCTGGGACTGGGCCTATGACGCCCAAGCCGAGTGCGGCACCGGCCACATCAAAGCCACGCTCGAAGCGTCCAAAGACTATCCCTGGGTCAGCCGCAGTGGCCCCAATGGCGACCTGGTGTGCGAAGCGATCGGCGTGTGCGTGCTGATCACGCCCTGGAACTGGCCCCTCAACCAAATCGTCTCCAAACTCGCGCCCGCGCTGCTGGCGGGTTGCACCGTAGTGCTCAAACCCAGCGAGTACGCGCCGCTGTCGGCCAAGCTGGTGGCGGAGTTTGTGCATGAAGCCGGTTACCCGCCGGGTGTCTTCAACATGATTTACGGCGACGGCCCCGTGGTCGGCCCGGCACTGAGCAGCCACCCCGAAGTGGACCTGGTGTCCTTCACGGGCTCCACTGCCGCAGGCATTTCGGTCGCCAAACATGCGGCGGATACCGTCAAGCGCGTGGTGCAGGAGTTGGGCGGCAAGTCCCCCAACATCGTCTTTGCCGACACCAAGGTAGACAAGGCCGTGCGCTGGAGCGTCAACAAATGCATGAGCAATACCGGCCAAAGCTGCAATGCGCCCACCCGCTTGCTGGTGGAGCGCTCGGTCTATGCCCAAGCGGTGGAATACGCCGCACAAGCGGGTGCGGCAGTCCAGGTGATTCACTCGGCTGACAAGGGCAACGGCATCGGCCCGCTGGCCTCCAAACGCCAGTTTGATACGGTGCAGCGCTACATCCAAATCGGCATCGATGAAGGTGCCCGTGTGCTCTGCGGCGGACTGGGCCGGCCTCAGGGGTTTGAGCACGGCTATTACGCGCGCCCCACGGTGTTTGCCGACGTCCACAACCAAATGCGCATTGCCCGCGAAGAAATTTTTGGCCCGGTGCTGGTGATGATCCCGTTTGACACCGAAGAAGAAGCGATCGCCATTGCCAATGACACGCCTTACGGCCTGGCCGCCTACATCCAGTGCGCCGACGTGGCACGTGCCAAAC
>CAIWRE010000474.1 GCA_903914985.1 uncultured beta proteobacterium
ATGGCGCGGCAGCCCGGGCGGCTTTGGATGGCGGCAAAGTAGGCGTTGTGGCGCGCGGCCCATAGGCGGGTGCGCTCTTCGGGGGTGCTGGCCCATTCAAAAGCCTGGCCGGCGTGGTCGCTGGCAATCTCTTGCACCGTCTCGGCCTGCTCTTTCACACTGGCCGGTGAGCCGTGAAACTCCATCAGCAGCAGCGCCTCTTCGCGCAGGCCCAGCTTGGCATGGGCGTTGACCATGCGCACGGTTTTCGCGTCCACCAGCTCCACGCGGGCAATCGGCACACCCATTTGGATGATGGCCATGGTGGTGCGCACCGCCGCCTCAATGCTGGGGAAAGAACACACGGCCGCCGACACCGCCTCGGGCAGGGGGTAGACCTTGAGCGTGATTTCGGTCATCACGCCCAGCGTACCTTCGCTGCCCACCATCAGGCGCGTCAGGTCGTAGCCCGCAGACGACTTGCGGGCGCGGGTGCCGGTGCGGATCACCTCGCCCGCCGCCGTAACCACCTCCAAGCCCAGCACGTTGTCGCGCATGGTGCCGTAGCGCACCGCGTTGGTGCCGCTGGCGCGGGTGGCACACATGCCGCCAATCGACGCGTCCGCACCCGGGTCAATCGGAAAAAACAAACCACTGCTCTTGAGCGCCTCGTTGAGCTGCTTGCGCGTCACCCCTGCCTGCACGGTCACCGTCAAATCGTCGGCATGGATGGCGACGACCTGGTTCATACGGCTCACGTCGACGCTGATGCCGCCTTGGACCGCGAGCAAATGCCCTTCCAGCGAGGAGCCCACGCCAAAGGGGATTACCGGCACGCGGTATTGGCCCGCCAATCGCACCGCGTCGGCCACATCCAAGGTGGACTCGGCAAACACCACGGCGGCCGGGGGTGGCGCTTCAAACGCGGATTCGTCGCGGCCGTGCTGCTCGCGCACTGCCAGTGCCGTGGAACACTGCGCTCCAAATCGCGCCTTGAGCTCGGCGATGAGTTCAGACGGGACATTGCGCTGATTGATCTGGGGCAGCAGCGCGTGCGTGGCGGCAGGGGCATTCATGGGCGGTCTCCGGGGGATTCAGTTCAGTACAAGCAGTTCGAAGCAAAGCATAACGGCAGGTGGCCCCTAGAACGGTGCGCCGAAGTGTGCGGAATTCCTATGTCTGTAATACACTAGGAAAAATTGTATGACAAGGAGGTGCCATGCTCTCAGTTCGCCTTGCTCCCCATATCGAAAAAACCCTGAACGCTTACTGCAAGCAAATGCACATGACCAAATCGCAGGTGGTCCAAGAAGCTGTCGCGCAATGGCTCAACACGGCGACGAACCAAACACCATCTGCTGCTGAAGCTGACTTGTCCTTTTTGGCCGCTGATGACCCCATCCGCGCATTCATTGGTATCGCCAAAAATGGCATGAGCGCTGACGACCTTATGCGGATGACGCGTGGCGAAGACTGGAATAAGCCATGATCTTGGTAGACACCAACGTCTTTGTGGACGTAATCCACAACGACCCTGTCTGGCTCAACTGGTCATTACGGGAACTAATGTCGGCCAAACAAAAAAATCAACTGGTCACCAATTTCGTGGTCTACGCCGAACTGCACACCCACAACACGGCAGGCCCCCACATTGACGCGTTCTTACGCAACCTGGAGGTTGATTTAAAAGACTTGACGCGCCCCGCCGCACAGCTGGCCGCCACAGCGTTTCGAAGCTATCGCGAACGCGGCGGCAACAAAACCGGGGTACTGCCCGACTTCTTCATTGGCGCACATGCCCAAGCAGAAGGTTTCAAACTGCTCACCCGCGATGCGGGACGCTACAAAACTTACTTTCCCAAGATCAAATTGATTTGCCCTTGAAGCTGCAGACTCATTCATTCCCCCGCCCCCTTAAGATGCCCCCGACCCTATGTAGGGGCACTCATCCCAACCGGAGAAAAACCATGACGATTTCCATGTACCAGGCCAGCGTTCCCCGCCTGGTCAACAGCCTGAACAACCTGATCAACATCCTGGACAAAGCCCAGGCCCATGTGGAGGCGAAAAAGATCGACCCGGCCGCGCTGATCGACTTTCGCCTCTACCCCGACATGCTGAGTTTTCGCCGCCAGGTGCAAATTGCCAGCGACACCGCCAAGGGCGTGATGGCGCGCTTGGCAGGGGTGGACATTCCCGCTTACGAGGACAACGAGCGCACCTTTGAAGAACTCAAAGCCCGCGTTGCCAAGACGGTAGCCTATGTGCAAACCTTCACACCCGCGCAGATCGACGGCACCGAGGACAAAGACATCGTGACCAAGCGCGGCGACAAAGAAACGCATTACAAAGGCATGCAGTTTTTGCTGGGCCACGCGATGCCCAATGTCTACTTTCATGTGACAACCGCCTTCGCCATCCTGCGCCACAATGGTGTGGAAATTGGCAAACGCGACTACCTCGGTAACCCCTAAACCATGTTCCCCACCGCAATCGCAGGCAGCCTGCCCAAGCCCGCGTGGCTTGCCGAAACACAGAAACTCTGGCCGAAATGGAAGCTGGAGGGCGACGCCCTCATCGAGGCCAAGTCCGACGCCACGCTGCTCTGGGTCAAAACCCAAGAGGACCTTGGCCTGGATGTGATTGGCGACGGCGAGCAGGCGCGCCAGCATTTTGTGCACGGCTTTCTGGAGCAGGTGGACGGCATTGACTTTGAAAACAAAGTCACCATGGGCATCCGCAACAACCGCTACGACGCGCAGGTGCCGCAGGTGGTGGGGCCGCTCAGGCTCAAAGGCCGGGTCCACGCACTCGAGGCCCGAATTGCGCGCGCCCACACCCAGCGCACCCTCAAATTCACCCTGCCCGGCCCGATGACGATTGTCGACACGGTGGCGGACCGCTTTTATGGTGTAGGGCAAGAGGGAAAAATCAAAATGGCGTTTGCCTTTGCGGAACTGCTCAACCAAGAGGCGCTGGCCTTGC
>CAIWRE010000475.1 GCA_903914985.1 uncultured beta proteobacterium
GGATGTGAAAGCGCTAAGCGGGGGGCCCGGCTTCCGGTGAATGGGTGGGCGTATCGTCCAGCAGGTGGTGCTCTAGCGCATAACGCACCAGGTCCACTTGACCCGCCATGCCCATTTTGTGCAGGATGTTGGTTTTGTGGGTGCTGACGGTCTTGATGCTCAGCGACAGCTCGTCGGCAATGGCCGACATGCTCACACCGCGCACGATGCGGCTGAACACTTCAAACTCCCGGTTGCTCAGCGCCGTGTGGGGCAAGTCGTGCCCGACGGGTGACATATCCATCGCCAGCAACTCGGCCACTTTGGGGCTGATGTACCTGCCGCCCTGCGCGAGGCGGCGCATGGCGGGCAGGAGCAAGTCCATATCGCCTTCTTTGGACAAATAGCCCCGCGCCCCAGCCCGGATGGCGCGCACGGCGTATTGCTCCTCGTGGTGCATGCTGAAAATCAGCACCGGCAGTCGCGGCCGCTCGGCCTGAATCAGCTTGATCAATTCCAGCCCATTGCGCCCCGGCATCGAAATATCGAGCACCACCAGGGACCAGTCGCGCTGGCGCACCAGGTCCAGCACCGCGTTGCCATTGCCGGCCTCCCCTGCCACTTCAAAATCCGGCGTGTCGGCCAGGATATTTTTCAGGCCATTGCGGATGATCGCGTGGTCATCGGCAATCAGCACTTGCCATTTGGGGCTGGTCATGCGTGTGCCTCCTGCTGTGCCAGGTCCATGGTGACCTCCACGGTCGTGCCCCCGCCGTCGCGGCGGAACACCCGCAATACTGCGCCGACCGCACGGGCACGCTCGCGCATGCTGACCATGCCAATCCCTCCCACGTTGGGCGTGTCGGGCACACCGACGCCGTTGTCCATGATGCGCAGCACCAGTCGCTGGTCCACCTGCTCCAGTACCACTTGCACTGCGCTTGCATGGGCATGGCGGACCACATTGGTCAGGGACTCCTGGACGATGCGAAACAAGGCCGTGGACAGCACCTCGCCCTGCACCTGACCTGCGTCGGCCAGCTTGAGTTCGACCTGCAAGCCGCTGTGCTTGGCCAGCTCGCGGGTTTGCCAGGCCACCGCATCGGCAAAACCCAGCTCATCCAGAATCGCCGGACGCAGCTCCGAGCTGATGCGCCGCACCGAACTGATAGCGCCGTTCAGCGTCTGGCGCATGCTGTCCAGATGCTCCTGGTCCACGCCGCGGCCCTCGTTCATGCGCCCCACCAGCCACAGCAAATTGAGCTTCAAGCCGGTGAGCTGCTGACCCAGGTCGTCATGCAGCTCGCGGGAAATGCGGGTGCGTTCGTCTTCACGCACGGTTTGCTGGTCCACGTACAAGGCGCGCAACTGCGAATTGATGGTTTGCAACTCCAGCTTGGCGCGGCGCTGCCCGGTCACGTCGCGCAGAACAGCGGTCATTTGCAGCTTGCCGCCGATTTCGGTCTTGGAGATGGACGACTCAATCGGAAACTCCGTGCCATCGCGCCGCTGGCCAAAAATCTCCAACTGCCCCGCCATCGCGCGCGGACTGTCCTGTGTTTTGCCGAACGCCGCGGCCAATTGGTCGTGGCGTGACCGGGCGGTAAGGGGAAGCAGCATGGACAGCGGCTGGCCAAGGGCCTCAGCCTGTGTGAACCCAAACATCGTCTCGGCCGCGGGGTTGAACATGCGGATTTTCAGAGATTCGTCCACGGCCACGATCGCATCCTTGACCGACTCGACCGTGTGAAGGTACCGGTTGTCGGCATCACTCAATGCGTTGGCCAATGCTGCCTCACGCATGAGTTTCTGACTCAAGAAGAAAGCCACGAACAAGGTAAACACACACAGCAGCAGCACAGCGATGAGAATGGGAACCGCCACTTCGCGCCAGGACGCCAAGCTCTGTTCCTCGTCGTCACTCACCGCCAATAGCAGGGGAAATTGGGGCAAGTGGCCCAGCGCAAATACGGCACGCGCGCCATCACCGCCTGCATGCACCAGCGTTTGCACACCTTCGGCGTTGGTGGGTGCGCGTTGCTGGCTGAGCTCCATCGCCTTGGCGCCCAGGTCGTTTTCCCGGTGTGGCCAACTGGCCAGCAGGGTACCGTCTTCCAGGTACACCGCGATGGGTCGCACAAAGTCCAGGCGGGAACGGTAAAACGAGGCCTCCAGGTCCGCCAAATCCAGCTCCGCCACCACCACACCGCGAAACTGACCGTCCGCCGCCTCCAGAGCGCGCGACAGGCGCACCGTCCAGCGGCCGTCCGCGGCATGGCGGCTGGGTCGATCCAACGCGACACCTTTGGTCTGCCCTGCGCCAAAGGCCGTGAAAAAGGCCGCACCGGACGCCTGCGTCACATCGGCATCGGGCGGCTTGGACGCATTGACGACCTGGCCTCGTGCATCCAGCAAGAACAGCGAGTGAATTTGGTGGTGCCCTGCCACGCGCGTTGCCAGCAGCAACCGGGTCAGATCGCTGTCCAGTGCTAACTGGCTGCCGAAGTTGGAGGCGAGGCGTTCCTGCACATCAACCATCACCTGGTCTACCGTCTCCAATTGCTTGTGGGTTTGCTCCATCAGCATTTCTGTCAGGCTGACCGTCTCCAGACGGGAATGGCGCAACTCCGCCGCACGCAGGCTCCACAAGAGCAGCGCCGTAGTGGCCAGCACCGCAACAATGGTGAGCGCCGCAAAAACGCTGACAGCCTGGTTGGGCCGGATGACAAATCGCATAGACAACAAGCTCACAAAAGGCGGGCCACGCAGCAGTCGCACGGCCCAGGAACCCAACGTCGTTGGCAGGTTCGCCTAAAAGACCACTGTAGCAGAAGGGGTTTTTTGTACATGCACTGCCATGCGTTCAATACGGGTAAGCCCCCTGCGTCCTCCAGGGAAAAGCGTCTACAGTTTTTGTCTATCGATTTGATGCAAAGGAAAGACAGTGACCACAACCACGACCCATCCCACGGATGAGCGCATACCGCTTCAAAAACTGGGCGTTCTCGGTCTGCAGCATGTTCTCGTGATGTACGCCGGAGCGGTCGCAGTCCCTCTGATTGTGGGGCGAGCACTCAAACTTTCCCCGGAACAAGTTGCCATGCTGATCTCTGCCGACCTGTTTTGCTGTGGCTTGGTGACGCTCATCCAATCGCTGGGAGCAACACCCTGGTTTGGCATCCGCTTGCCCGTCATGATGGGGGTGACTTTTGCGTCAGTTGCACCCATGGTGGCGATTGCAGGCAACACGCCGGGGGTGGAAGGGGCTGGTCTTATTTTTGGAGCCATCATTGGCGCTGGCGTGGTTTCCATCGCGATTGCACCCTTTGTCAGCCGCATGCTGCGGTTTTTCCCACCGGTGGTGACAGGCACCATCATTGCCGTGATTGGCATCAGCCTGATGCGTGTGGGCATCAATTGGATCTTTGGCAATCCGTTTGGCCCTACGGCCCCCAGCCTCGTGAACCCGGACCATGCGAAATGGCTTGCCGATGTCAGTGCAGCGGCGTCGGCGCCAGGTAGCACCCTGGCACCGGTGCCCAAAGGACTGGCGCTGACGCCCTCTGTGCCCAACCCCAGGTACGCTGATCTGACCGGGGTGGGTATCGCTTCCTTGGTGCTGGCCTCCATTCTTCTGTTTGCCAAGTACGGCAAGGGTTTTATTGCCAACATTTCAGTGTTGCTGGGCATTGTTGTGGGGGCAGTGGCATCGATTGCATTGGGCCTCATGAACTTTGACAAGGTCAGCAAAGCCGCCTGGTTTGACCTGGTGCTGCCCTTCGAAATTTCCGGCCCCGTGTTTGACCCGATTCTGATACTCACCATGACCTTGGTGATGGTGGTCGTGATGATCGAGTCAACCGGCATGTTCCTGGCGCTGGGTGAAATGACGGATCGCAAGATTGATCAGGCTGCGCTGACCCGTGGACTCCGCACCGATGGACTGGGAACCCTGATCGGTGGAATTTTCAACACCTTCCCGTACACCAGCTTCTCGCAAAACGTGGGCTTGGTCGCAGTCACCGGGGTGAAAAGCCGCTTTGTGTGTGTGGCCGGCGGCCTGATTCTCATCGTATTGGGCTTGCTGCCCAAAATGGCGGCGCTGGTGGAATCTTTGCCGACGGTGGTGCTGGGCGGAGCAGGCTTGGTGATGTTTGGCATGGTCACTGCCACCGGCATACGGATATTGGCCAATGTGGACTTCAAGACCCATCGCTACAACGCTTTCGTGGTGGCGGTCTCCCTAGGAATGGGCATGATTCCGCTGGTTGCGCCCAATTTCAAGCAATGGATGCCGCATGGTCTGCACCCGTTGATCGAGTCCGGCATCCTGCTGGCATCGGTCAGCGCACTGCTGCTCAATCTGTACTTCAATGGCGCTGCAGATGCGACCGACGATGCAGTCGCAGCGGCCAGGCAGGCGGATGCCCACTGACTCGGCCTGACAAGCCTGCGGCCAGAATCACCGGATAGTGGCTGGCTTTGATGTCGCAATGATCCTCGCGCCTACTCCGCCACCGGCGCCACCGTCACCCGCACTTGCAGCGTGTGATTGGCACCACCTTGCAACACACCCCGCAAGGGTGACACGTCGGCAAAGTCCCGGCCCACGGCCAAACGGACATAGTCCGGGCCGGGTGTTCCCAGACCGGCGCGGTTGTTGGTCGGGTCCAGGTCCAGCCAGCCACCATGCGGCAAGCCACGCGTACCGCCCAGATCGGGCAGATAGACCGACACCCAGGCGTGCGAGGCGTCTGCACCGGTCAGGCGGGGCTGGCCGGGGGGCGGTTCGGTGAGCAGGTAACCACTCACATAGCGCGCCGCCATACCCAGTGAGCGCAGGCAGGCCAGCAGCACATGGGCGAAGTCCTGGCACACGCCCCGGCGCTGCTCCAGAACCTCCAAGGCCGGGGTGCTGATTTCGGTGCTTAAGGCCTCGTAAATGAAATCCCGGTGAATGCGTTCCATCAACTCGCAGGCTGCTGCGGCAAGGGACCGCCCCTGACCGAAGCTGGCTGTGGCATAGGCGGCAAATGCAGCATCCACGGGCGCATGGTGCGATGCATAACTGAACTCGCTGGCCGCGTCCCCTGCCTGGCCCGATTCATAGCAATACAACTCGCGCGCTGTCTCCCAGGCCATGCCGCTGCGCTGAGCCAGTTCCAAATGCGACGCGGCAATTGCATCGCCACCCCCTTGCGTTGCCATAGCGTCCACCAGATCGCCCTGAGGACTATGGGTGCGCAGCACGCTGTGCGCCCGTACCTGCAGTTGCTGGTGAAAACTGGACATGGCCCAGTAGCTGCGAAAGTTACCGAAGGCGTCCAGCCGGGTGTCGATGTCGGCGCAAGGCGGGTCCACGTCCAACTGGTGGCTGATGCAGGTTTGGTAGGGCGTGTCCGGTGGCTGTAAATGTGCCATGTGCTGGGCCGTGTCGACCCCGGGCGCATAGTCGTACAGTGTCTCGTGGGTGATGTGCAGCAGCATCAGGCTCCCACGCTTTGTGAGGCTTCACCGCTGTGGGCAAAGAACAGGGTGTTGAGGCTGTCCGAGGTTGTGCGGGCGTTGGTCCGGCAGTCTTGCAACAAGGCCAATAGGTCTGGCGTGGTGTGCATGCCGTCGGGGCACAAGGCGCGCAAATCGGCATGGGCCACCTGAGGCACCCGGGCGGCCAGCGCTTGCGTGCCACCGTCTGCCAGCGTGCCCATGCGTGCCAAACGCGCCCGCAAGGTGTGCGCCACCCAGGCCAGTGAGCGCGGGCTATCCGCATTGGTCAACACCAACTCCAGCAAGGCGGCCACGGTACGCGACTGCTGGTACTGGGCATGAAAGCTAATCGTGCTGTCAAACAGCGCCAGCACGGCGTCAAAGCCTGCCTGTTCTTGCAGGGCCCCCGCGTTGACGGCGCAGGCCAGCGCATGGGCCAGGAAGTCCAAGCGCTCAATATGGCGACCGATCGAGAGCAGGCGCCAGCCGTCGTCGCGCGTCATGCGGTCGGTTTGCGCACCGGTGAGCGCGGCCATCAGCTGGCTGGTACGCACCAGCACCCGCTGCGCTTGCACCGGGTCGTGCAAGTCAGTGACATCGGGCTGGAGCAGCGTGGCCTGGGCCTGTTCGATCAAGCTCCAGTGCTCGGGCGAAAGCCGCTCGCGCACGCACGACGCCGCCAAATAGACCGCCTTGAGGTTAAAGCCCACACCGGTGGTGTGTTGTGTGTCCCAC
>CAIWRE010000476.1 GCA_903914985.1 uncultured beta proteobacterium
CGCGATTTCTTCTTGTTCCAGAATTTGGATGAGGTTCATAGCTTCTTTCGTGATCTTGCATGCGCCGGTGTCAACCATTGACACCAAGTCTTCTGAGCAAAATGCTGCGCATCATTAGGCCAAGCAGAGGATCGGTTAGCCCGCCATTATAGCAATACTTGCCAGCAATGCCTCATCTTGCGCAGAGAGACGACCGTGGTTGCGTGCCAGGTCAATCAGATCTGGGCGGTGCAAAGCGGTAATTCGCAATTGCTGATCGCGCCGCCAGCGGGCAATATTCAGGTGATGCCCTGACAGCAGAACCTCCGGCACGCCCTGCCCCGCCCACACCTCGGGCCGGGAATAGTGCGGGCAATCCAGCAGGCCGTCCAGTGCGGGGTTAAAACTGTCAAAGTGGTGGCTATCGGCGTCGCCCAGTACATCGGGTTGCAGGCGAGCCACAGCGTCGAGAAGCACCATGGCGGGCAACTCACCGCCAGAGAGCACAAAGTCCCCCACGCTGATTTGCACATCCACATGGGTATCGATAAAGCGCTGGTCCACGCCCTCGTAGCGGCCGCAGACCAAAATGGCCCCTTCGCTGCTGGCCCACTCTTGCACCTGCGCATGGTCCAAACGGCGGCCGATCGGCGAAAAAAGCACGACCTTGGCGCGCTCGCCCCGCTCCTGGTGGATCAGGTTGAGCGTTTTCTCCAAGGGCTCAGCCATCATCACCATGCCGGGCCCGCCGCCAAACGGCCGGTCATCCACACGGCGGTAGTTGCCTTCGGCCACGTCGCGCGGATTGAACAAATGCACGTCGACTGCGCCGCTGCCAAACGCTCGGCGCGTAATACCGGTGGTCAAGAACGGGGCAAAGAGCTCCGGGAAAAGGGTGACGACATCAAAGCGCATGGCGCAGACGGTCAGTAGTCGAGTTGCCAGTCAACGCGAATGCGTTTGGCATTCAAATCCACGTCATCCACAAAGGCAGAAACGAAGGGAATCATGCGTTCCTGGAGTTTGCCGTCTTGCATGTAGTCCATGACCAGCACCGTTTGGGGGCCGGTGGACAGGAGCTCGCGCACGGTGCCCATGTTTTCATCTGCGCGGTTCACAACCTCCAGACCGATCAAATCGACCCAGTAATACTCGTCAGTGCTTGCCGTGGGAAAGCTGGAACGGGCGACAAAAATGCGTGCGCCGCGCAGTGCTTCAGCGGCGGTGCGGTCCAGCACGTCGTGGGCGCAGGCCACCACCGTGTCGGAATGCTCTTTGGCTTCTTTGATGGCCAGGCGCGCGACGCCCTCAAAGGTCTTTTGCCCCCGTTCGGTGGGCATGAGAAACCAGCGCTTGGAAGAGAACAGCGCCTCAGGCTCGGCACTGAAAGAAATGACTTTGAACCAGCCTTTGACGCCCCAGGCATCGGCGATGCGCCCCACCTCGATGGCGTCAGCCGGCAGTTCGGCTGCTTCGAGTCCGGCGATCATGCGTAGGGGTCAAAAAAAGGGCGCAGGGACGACTGTGTCGCCCCGACGCCCTGCTCTGCCTTAGGCTGCAGTGGCAGCAACGCTATGAGCGGCTTGGCTGATCAGGCGCTCTACGGTAGGAGAAGCCTGTGCACCCACGCTTTTCCAGTAGGTCAAGCGGTCTTGTGCAATGCGAATGCGCTCTTCATTGGCAGTCGCAATCGGGTTGTAAAAACCAATGCGCTCAATGAAGCGGCCATCACGGCGGGTGCGCTTGTCGGCGACAACAATGCTGAAAAACGGGCGGGCTTTAGCACCACCACGAGCGAGTCGAATGACGACCATGTTTATTCCTTTGGGTGATTGAATTTGATTTCAACCATAAAATTCAGAGTTGAGACACGCGACTGACCACCCGGCCAGCGACACTCAGAATAGCCTTCCATTATATCTTTTTCTGAACCCATGACCCTGATTCGCCCTAGCAACGACAGCGATATGTCCGCAATCACGGCCATTTACCAACACCACGTGCTCACCGGCACCGGCACTTTTGAAATTTCACCCCCCACCTTGGAGGACATGCAAGCCCGCCGCGCCGACGTTTTGTCCAAAGGACTGCCCTACCTGGTGTTGGAGAGCGAGGGTGAGGTGGCGGGCTTCAGCTATTGCAATTGGTTCAAGCCTCGACCTGCCTACCGGTTTTCTGCGGAAGACTCGATTTACCTTGCACCCCAAGCTGCGGGCAAAGGATGGGGCCGGTTGTTGTTGCAAGAGCTCAAAGCCAGCGCCCAGCGTGCCGGTCTGCGCAAATTGATCGCGGTGATTGGCGACTCGGATAACCACGCGTCCATCGGCCTGCACACTGCGCTGGGCTTTCAACAAGTCGGCGTGATCAGCGACTGCGGCTGGAAGTTTGACCGTTGGCTGGACATTGTCTTGATGGAATGCCCTCTGGGCGCTGCGAGCAGCCTGCCTGCGCCACAATCGCAGGCATGAAAAACAAAACCATCGCCGTTTGGGCCACACTGGTTGGCGGGCCCATCGGCTTGCAACGCATTTATTTGACAGGGCGCTATGACCACTGGGCGGTGTTTGCCACGATTCCCAGCGCTTTGGGCTTGTACGGCGTGTACCGGGCTCGCACTTTGGGCCTGGACGATCCGCTGAGCTGGATCTTGATTCCGTTTTTTGGCTTCAGCTTTGCCGCTTGTGCAATCTCCGGACTGCGCTACGGATTAATGAGCGCGCCGGAGTGGAACGCCCGTTTTAATCCGGGGGCTGACGAAGAGGCTGCTGCGGGTCAAAGCCAGTGGCTGACGGTTCTGGGCTTGGCCAGCACCTTGTTCATTGGCGCCACGGTGTTGATATCCACGCTGGCGTTTTGCTTCCAGCACTACTTCGAGTTCACCGCCTAAGCCTTCGGGGAGGGCGACGGTGAACGCGGGTGAATTAAGCGACCTGCGCAGCGCGCAGCTTCAACGAGAAGTCACGCAAGGCGGTAATGCCACTGCCCTCGGCGCGATGGCACCAGGCAGCCAGGTCAGCCGTGAGTTGTTCGCGCGACACGGCTGTGCTTAGCCACATTTGACGCAACTCTTCACGCATGGTTACCAGCTTGTCCAATACCGGCGACGCTACGCGCGCCATGGCCAGTTCAGGCAAGACCGCCGCCGGCACTTTGTCCGCATCGCGGTGTGCCCACTGTTTCACTGCCTTGATCATGGCGGAATCTGCGCTACCTGCCTTCATGCTGGATAGCTCTGACTTCACTGCCAATTGCATTTGCTTGGCGTAGCCGGCCATGATTTCGTAGCGGTTAGCGATCAAGGCCTCCAGCGTTTTTTCGTCCGCAACGGGGCGGATGTCGCCATAGGCGGCCTTGGGAGGGGTCTTTTTGACATGCGCAAGGCCCACCATTTGCATCAGGCTGATGTACATCCAGCCAATATCAAACTCATAAGGCTTGACCGACAACTTGGCCGAAGTGGGGTAGGTGTGGTGGTTGTTGTGCAACTCTTCACCGGCAATGATGATGCCCCAAGGGGAAATATTGGTGCTGGCATCTGGCGCCTCGAAATTGCGATAGCCCCAGAAGTGGGCTGCGCCATTGATGATGCCGGCCGCCATGATGGGCGTCCAAACCATCTGCACTGCCCAAATGGACAGGCCTGCGGCGCCAAACAGGAACAGATCCACCACCATCATCAGCCCCACGCCCTGCCATGAGAAGCGGGTGTACAGGTTGCGTTCGATCCAGTCGTTGGGGGTGCCGTGGCCGTAGCGCGCCATGGTTTCTTTGTTCTTGGACTCAGCCCGGTACAACTCTGCACCCTGCAGAAGCACGGTGCGGATGCCGTAGACAAGGGGGCTGTGCGGGTCGTCAGGCTGCTCGCACTTGGCGTGGTGCTTGCGGTGGATGGATGCCCACTCTTTGGTCACTTGCCCTGTCGTGAGCCAGAGCCAGAAACGGAAAAAGTGCGAGGCGATGGGATGCAGGTCCAAGGCGCGGTGCGCCTGATGGCGGTGCAAGAACACGGTCACGCTGATCATGGTGATGTGGGTCACGCCCAAGGTGAACAGCACCATTTGCCACCAGGACCACGCCAGCGCGCCGTGGGACAACCATTGCAGAACCGCATTGAACAAGACCGAATCTGTCATCAGCATAGTTTGTGTGTCCCTTGGTAAGAAAAGTGGGCAGACCCGGTAGGTCCATGCTTCTGTGCGCCAGCGCGCCCTCGAGCCATACGATTGTAAAAGTTACGCCGGGGTTTGGCTATCAAATTTTGTAAATTACGAGCAAGTTACGCCAACTTCGGCCAAAAACTTCACTTCTTTTGCCAAACTGCGGCAAAAAATCCATCGGTGGCATGGCGCTGCGGCCACAAACGCAAATACAAATGGCCGCTTTCGCCGCCTGCGCATAGGCTGTTGGCGTTGGCGACTCTCAGACCGTTGAGCACTTCGCCCGCGTCCAG
>CAIWRE010000477.1 GCA_903914985.1 uncultured beta proteobacterium
CCGGCCACTTTGTGAAGATGGTGCACAACGGCATTGAATACGGCCTGATGCAAGCCTACGGCGAAGGCCTGGACATTCTCAAAGGCGTGAACCAGGACGCTATCCCTGCCGATCGACGCTACAACCTCGATCTGGCCGACATCACCGAACTATGGCGCCGGGGCAGCGTGGTGTCGTCGTGGTTGCTGGACTTGTCCGCGATTGCGCTGGCCGAAGACCCGGAACTCAAAGCCTTTTCCGGCTATGTGGATGACTCCGGCGAAGGCCGCTGGACCATTCAGGCCGCCATCGAAGAAGCGGTCCCAGCCGATGTGCTGACCGCCGCGCTCTACACCCGCTTTCGCTCGCGCAAAGAACACACTTTTGCAGAAAAAGTGCTCTCGGCCATGCGCAAGCAGTTTGGTGGCCACCAGGAACCCGGCAAAAAGTAATCGCCGGATCCCCCCACGAGGCTGCAGTCGCAGCCCTTCTTCTTTCAGACTTCAGGAGCGCCCAATGGCCCAAGACATCGAACACGCCGTCACGCCCCATGGCGAACAGGCCCCCTCCAGCACCATGGTGATTTTTGGCGCAGGCGGCGACCTGACCAAACGCCTGTTGATGCCCGCGCTTTACAACCTGGCGCGCACTGGCTTGCTGCCTGCGCAGTTTGCCCTGGTGGGCGTGGACCGTGTGGAGATGGGAGATGCCCAGTTTCGCAGCCATGTGGAAGCGTCCATCCGCGCCTTTGCCGCGGACAAACATTACAGCCAGGCGATTGACGAATCCAATTTGCAACGCTTGCTGTCTGCCATCGTTTACATGCCGCTGGACTTCTCCGCGCCCGCCTCGTATTTGGCTTTGGGCGAACGCCTGAAGCAGCTCAAGTCCAGCCACGGCGTAAGCGACAACGTGATGTTCTACCTAGCAGTGGGGTCCCGCTTTTTTGGTGGCATCGTCGACCAGCTGGGTGCCGCCGGACTGGTGACCGAGACCAACCACCAATGGCGCCGTGTGGTGGTGGAAAAGCCGTTTGGGCACGACCTGGAGTCGGCGCAGGCGCTCAACACCCAGCTGCGACACAGTCTGTCGGAATCGCAGATTTACCGCATGGACCATTTCCTGGGTAAAGAGACGGTGCAAAACATCATGCTCATGCGCTTTGCCAATGGCATTTTTGAGCCGCTGTGGAGCCGCGAGCACATTGACCATGTGCAAATCACGGTGGCCGAGACCGTGGGCGTGGAAGCGCGCGCCGCCTTTTACGAGACCACAGGCGCCTTGCGCGACATGGTGCCCAACCATGTGTTCCAGCTCTTGGCTTTGACGGCCATGGAGTCGCCCGCCTCGTTTGACGCAGACGCCGTGCGCAACGAAAAAACCAAGGTGCTGGAGTGCGTGCATGCCGTCGACGCAGCCACTGACAGCGTGCGTGGCCAGTACACCGCAGGTGCGCGCGACAACCAGCCGCTCAAGGCCTATGCCGACGAGACAGGCGTGGCTGCTGGCAGCGAAACCGAGACCTATGTCGCGCTCAAGCTGGGCATCGACAACTGGCGCTGGGCGGGTGTGCCCTTTTACTTGCGCACCGGCAAGGCCATGAACAAGCGCCAAAGCGAGATCGTGATCCAGTTCAAGCGTCCGCCCTTGTCGCTGTTTCGCAATACGGCCACCGATGGCCTCACCCCCAACGCGCTGGTGCTCAAGCTGCAGCCCGACGAAGGTGCGATGCTGTCCTTTGGCGCCAAGATTCCGGGCCCCAAAATCGCCATCGGCCAGGTGCACATGGACTTCCATTACAAAGACTACTTCCAGAACGCACCCAGCACCGGCTACGAGACCTTGATTTACGACTGCATGATTGGCGACGCTACGCTGTTCCAACGTTCGGACAGCGTGATGGCCGGTTGGCGCATCGTGCAGCCTTTGCAGCAGTATTGGGCCAGCGGTAAGGCGCCATTGGCGCACTACGCGGCAGGCTCCGACGGCCCCCAGGAAGCGCAAGACCTGCTGCAAGCCAACGGTCGTGAGTGGCGCGAACTCTGAAACGCGGGCACCATTGCAGCCATGTCCAAAATCATCGTTTTTGCCTTCCCCGTTTTCTTGCTCCTGATCGCTGTGGAGCTGTGGTGGGACCGTCGCCATGTTCGCCAGGCCGCGCTACAAGGCGGCTCGGCGGTCAGCAGCTTCGGCCTGAGTGACACGCTCAACAACCTGAGCCTGGGCTTGATGAGCCAGGTGACCGGCGTGCTGGGCAAGTTCATCGGAATCGCGATCTACGCTGCGGTGTTCGGTACCGTCGCCGTGTGGCCGGACGCCGAGCTGTGGAAGCACTGGTACGGTTGGGTCCTGGCACTGGTCATCTACGATTTTTGCTACTACTGGCTGCACCGGGCGGGGCACGAGGTGGCACTGTTTTGGGCGGCGCACGCGGCACACCACCAGAGCCAGCACTGCAACCTGTCCACCGCCCTGCGCCAAACGTCCACCGGCGCCTTGTTCGGCTGGCTGTTTTACCTGCCCATGGCGGTGATGGGCGTGCCGCCCTTGGTCTTTGGCATAGTGGCCTTGGTGGATTTGCTCTACCAGTTTTGGGTGCACACCGAGCATGTGGGCCAGCTCGGCTGGTTTGACCGGGTGTTTTGCTCGCCCAGCAACCACCGGGTGCACCACGCCGTCAACGATGGCTATGTAGACCGCAACTACGGCGGCATTTGGGTGGTCTGGGACCGCATGTTTGGCACCTTTGAGCCTGAAACCAAAGCCTGTGTTTATGGCACACGCACACCGCTGAACAGCTGGGACCCGGTCTGGGCCAACCTGGCGGTCTATGCCGAACTGTGGCAACGCAGCCGGCTGGCACCCCGCTGGGGCGACAAGCTGCGCGTGTGGCTCAAGCCGCCGGGCTGGATGCCTTCAGACCCCCACTACCGCACCGCCTTGGAAAACAAGGGCATCAGCACAAGCGCTTTTGATCTGGCCCA
>CAIWRE010000478.1 GCA_903914985.1 uncultured beta proteobacterium
CCAGATTCGCCGGAAATGTACCGGGCGCACTTTCGCCTATTGCGCGATGGGTTGACACAATGGATGAATGGTGTGGTTAGCCCCTCGGGGATGCCTAGCTATCCCGACTTTGTACATGGGGTGACCAGCGCCTTGGACCACGTGCGCGCCCACTGCAGCGGCAATGTGCTGATGGTCAGCAGTGGCGGTCCGATTAGCACGATCATGGGCCATCTGCTTGGAACCACGCCGGAAACCACCGTAGAGCTCAACCTGCGGATCCGCAATAGCTCTGTGACCGAGCTAGCCTTCAACCCCAAGCGGCATATGCTGGTCACTTACAACACGCTTCCTCACTTGGACGATCCCCAATACGCATCTTGGGTGACCTACGCCTGATCGCATTGCGGTGCAGCTAGTCAACCAGGGTGCTTAAAGGTAGGCATTGGATTTCAGCGAGTAGCAAAGCCAGCGCGCGGCCAGCCGCAGCTTGGATTTGGGCACCTTTCTCAGCAGTCGCAGCAGCCGCGTTTCCAACAGCGCCTGAGCGGTTGTAGTCTTGGATCTGCCAGGCTAACTTGGCCGTCTTGCCGTTGCCCAAAATGTCGAATTGCTCGGCCCGTGACTGGGAAGTAGAAGGAAAGTTTTCGGCCCTTGTGAGATCTACCATGTGTGGCGCCAGCGCCAGCATCATTGATGTTTCGATGTCTCCCGCATGAATACCGAAGCGGTGTTCTTCTGCGGTAAAGAGCGCATTAATGTCCTCACCATGGGCACCGCGTAACGGCAGCCCGTACCAATTGACGCTGAAGACCAGCATGCCCAAACGGGCACGAAGGTCACGCGCGACGATGTCCATGAAGTTGGCTTGCCCGCCATGGGCATTGAAAAGCACCAGTTTTTTTACGCCGGTGGCGGCAACGCTCTCACCGATATCCGTCCACAAACGAATCAAAGTTTCAGCCTTCAAGGTCAAGGTACCGGGAAACCGGGCGTGTTCGGGGCTGAATCCCACGGCATGGGTGGGCAGAAAGAGTGCTGTCGAATCGCTACGCAAATTCGGCAGTGCAGCAGCCACTACCCCATCGACGATGGCGGTATCGACCTTCAGGGGAAGGTGTGGGCCATGCTGCTCTGTGGCGGCAACCGGCAAAACGGCAACCACTTGGTCGATCCGGCCGCTCGTTTGGAGCGCTTGAAAGTAGGCTGTACTTTGGTCGGCCCAATAGCGAGAAATCGGTGCGTTAGAGAAAGTCATGGTCGGTGGGTAAGGTGAATTAAACGGTCCATAGGTTCAGGAGTTCAGTCCAGCCGCATGGCGCTTTTGACGCGCGGAGTGCTTTGCTCCCTCTTGCTGCAATAGGCGCGCGCGTGCCTGGCGACCGGGCAAGTGCCCCTGCAAAGATTGCGGGGACGCGCGCGCGCCACTGCCCACATAGTCGGACAGCAAGGCATTGCGCACTTGATCTGGCTCTAGCTGACGCTCCACACTCAAATAGGCAAACAAAGCATCGACGAGCATTTCTGGTGTCAACCCGCTGGTACGCTCTTGGGTTTGCCACAGCCACTGGGCGAATGCAGCAAAGGCATCGAAGGGTGATGTGCCCTGGAGCAGCAGGTTCAGGGTATGCGAAAACCGCCCGGAATTGGCAACCAAATCCCAATAGCGCGCCAGCCGGACAAAAGACTGCACTTCGTCGGCAGACAAAACGTCGGTTTGCAATACGGCATAAGGCGGTTCACTTTGAAAAACCATGCCCGGATGAGACTTGAGAGCCAATGGTGTGCCACGCAGTCGCTTGAGAACCCCGAGTTGCACCTCGTGCGGCCGCCAAGACCACAGTTGGTCAAAACCCCGGCCAAAACTTTCCCAATCCTCACCTGGCAGGCCAAATATCAGGTCCGTGTGCAAATGGGCGTGGCTGTGCGTGGTCAACCAGCGCAAGTTGGCCTCTGTTTTGGTGGCGTCCTGGCGGCGGGAGATGGCCTGTTGGACCACTGGGTTCAAACTCTGAATGCCGATTTCGAACTGCAATACCCCCGCCGGGAAACGCGCTATGCACGATTTGAGGCGCTCGGGCAACTGATCAGGCACAAGTTCAAAGTGCACGAACAGTGGCTCCTTGGGGTGCGCAGCGAGTTTGTCTAGAAAAAACGCCAGAATCTGCACGGATGCGTCAATTTTCAGATTGAAAGTGCGGTCCACAAATTTAAAGGTTCGGGCGCCGCGGCCATAAAGCGATGCCAACTCGGCCAAAAACGCGTCCAGATCAAAGGCCCAGGCGGTCTTGTCCAGAGCGCTCAGGCAAAACTCGCATTTAAAGGGGCAGCCCCGTGATGCTTCGACGTACAAAACCCGCTGCGCCAGATCTACGTCACTGTAGTGGTCGTAGGGCATGGCAATGTCGTCTAAGACGGGTTGCTCACCGGCGATGACCTTCATCAACGGCTGAGGTCCATGCACCAGCGCACGGCATAGCTTGGGGAAACTCACGTCGCCCCACCCGGTAATGACGAAATCCGCCACGTCCACAATCGGCTGATTGCCCAGCTCATGGCTCACTTCGGGGCCGCCAAGAACGACCCGAACGTCGGGTCGCTGAGCCTTGAGAAGTTGAATAACTTGGGTGCTCGGGACCACATTCCAAATGTAGACGCCCAGCCCCACAATGTGCACGTCCCCTGCCTGGGCGGTACCCAGCGTCCGCAGGAGCTCATCGACGATGTCCTGCGGTGTACGCTGGATGGTGAACTCCCGCAGCTCCGTGAAGGCATCGAGATCCGCCCCGCCGTAACGCTCCATATTGGCGCGCAAATACCGCAAGCCCAAAGAGGCATGGATGTATTTGGCGTTCAAGGTGGCCAAGACAATACGGTGCGGCATGGCCCTATTATCAAAGCATGGAACGCAACAGCACAGGTAGCTCGTTTTTTGTCTGGGACGGCGACGTTCTGGTGGTCAATATCCTGGGCAAACCCGCGGCGGGGCGCGACGCGATCGGCAAGCCCAAGGGCACCCAACTCAAAGTCAGCGTGACCGCAGCCCCGTATAACGGCAAGGCCACCGACCATATGGTGCGCTTTCTGGCGCCACTGTTTGGCGTTGCGGTACGCGATATTGAAGTGGTGTTCGGTCAGGAAAACGTGAACAAGCAGCTGCGAATTCGGTCACCCAAGAAACTCCCCTCCGTTTTCACAGAGCCGCGGCAGGAGCCGTAACCTTGGCTGCAAGTGCCACAATCGTGCCTGATCCGCGGCCCGTGCCGCGGGCTTTTGACTGATTGACCGCATGCCATTGCGAACTCCACTTTTCACCA
>CAIWRE010000479.1 GCA_903914985.1 uncultured beta proteobacterium
ACCGCGCCCGCGTCTATGCCAAACTGCAGGTACGCTCTGCAGCTGAACTGGCCACCCTGCTGGCGCGCTTGTGATGGGCCATGGGGCTGAGTCGTTGGAATCATTTATTCACTGAAAGTTCACCATGAAACTACTTCGCTACGGCCCGCAAGGCCAGGAAAAAGCAGGTGCTGTCGGCACCGATGGGCGCTTGCGCGACTTGTCCATGCTGTTCGCCGATCTGGACGCGGCCCACCTGGCGCCGCGCGCCCTGGCAGCTTTGCGCGCGCTGGACGTTGACGCGCTACCCGTGGTGGAGGGCGCGCCCCGAATCGGTTGCCCGGTGGCGGACATCGGGAAAATTATTTGCGTGGGTCTGAATTACGCTGACCATGCCAAAGAAAGCGGCATGGAACCGCCTAAAGAGCCGGTGCTTTTTCTCAAAGCCACCAGTTCGCTCTGTGGCCCCGATGATCCGGTGACGATTCCGCGCGGCTCGGTCAAAACCGACTGGGAGGTGGAGTTGGGGGTTGTCATTGGCACCAAGGCCAGCTATGTGAGTGAGGCGAATGCGCTGGACCATGTGGCGGGCTATGTGCTGGTCAACGACCTGTCGGAGCGGGCCTACCAGCTCGAGCGCAGTGGTCAATGGGACAAAGGCAAAGGCTGCGATACCTTTTGCCCCATCGGTCCCTGGCTTGTCACGCCGGACGAGCTGGGCGATGTCCATGCGCTCAGCCTATGGCTGGAAGTCAATGGCCAGCGCGTGCAAAACGGCACCACGGCCAATTTGATTTTTGGCATTCCCAAGCTGATCAGCTACATCAGCGAGTTCATGACGCTGAACCCGGGCGACGTGATCAGCACCGGCACCCCTGCGGGCGTGGGCATGGGCCAAAAACCAACGCCTTGGTACCTCAAGCCTGGTGACCGCATGCGTTTGGGTAGTGCGGGTCTGGGGGAACAAAACCAGCTGTGTGTGGCGACTGCTTGCTAATCCTTGAGACCTGCCACCCAGGCGTCAATCACCGTCACATCGTTTTGGGCTTTGAGCGCCTCGTAGGCCGCCTGGGCCTCCGGGTAGTGGCGGCGCAGAAAATTGAGCCACTGCTTTAAGCGGCCGGCTTGCTGGCGCCGCTCCAGGGTGGAGCGCACCAATTGCCAGAACGCCTTGATGTGGGGGTGCAGTTCTTCCCAAGGGGTGGAGTGCTTAAGCGCCTGATCTGAACCGGACTGGCGGATGGCGTGGGCGAGTCCGGGGTAGCTCACCATGCCGCGCCCTAGCATCAGCTGGTGGCAACCCGATTGCGAGCGGCATTTCAGCGCGTCTTGCACCGACCAGATTTCACCATTGGCCACCAGGGGCGTGCGCACCACCGCGGCAATGTCTGCAATGCGGTTCCAGTAAGCGGGCGGGCGGTAGGCGTCCGCACGGGTGCGGGCATGCACCACAATTTCGCCGGCGCCGCCCGCTTCCAGCGCCAGTGCACATTCCTCGGCGCGGCTGTCGTCCAAAAACCCCAAACGCATCTTGGCCGACACAATTTGGTGGGGCGGTACGGCTCCGCGAACGGCCTGCACGATTTTGAACAGCAGTTCAGGGTCTTGCAGCAATGCAGCGCCGCCACCGTGGCGGTTCACCACCTTGGCCGGGCAGCCAAAATTCAAATCCACGCCATCAGCCCCCATGCCGGCCACGCGCGCGGCATTGTCCGCCAGACAAGCGGGGTCTGACCCCAATAACTGGGGCCGAACGGGCACGCCTGCCGGGGTGCGGCCGCCGTTGTGCAGTTCAGGCACGACCCGCAAAAAGGCGCGTTCCGGCAGCAGGGTGTTGGTGACGCGGATGAACTCCGAGACGCAGCGATCGATGCCGCCCACCCGGGTCAGGATGTCGCGCAGCACAAAGTCCAGCAAGCCCTCCATGGGGGCTAATACGATCGCCATCGCCGGTACGGGCTGGGCGGTCGCTGACTTACTGCTTTGCACCCAGTGCCAGGGCAGCAGCGCGTGAGTCGGCCAGTGCGCCTGCGTCGGGAATGGCTTGGGTGTTCCAGCCGCCGAGGTGCTGTTGCGCGACAGCTCCCAGCGCGGTAACACCAGCAGGGTCGTCGTTCAGGCAGGGGATGTAGCCAAAGGTCTTGCCCCCTGCGTCCAGAAAGGCGTGGCGCGCCTCCATATTGATTTCTTCCAGCGTTTCCAGGCAGTCGCTGGTAAAGCCGGGGCAAATCACGTCCACCCGCTGCACGCCGGATTGCGCCATGGCAATCAAAGTGGGTTCGGTATAGGGCTCCAGCCACTTGGCGCGGCCTAAGCGGCTTTGGAAGGTCACCTTGTACTCGTTCTTGGAAAGCCCCAGCGCTTCGGCCAGCAGGCGCGCGGTTTTGAAACACTCGCAGTGGTATTGGTCACCCAATTCCAGGGTGCGGGCAGGAACGCCATGAAAGCTCATCACCAACACTTCGGGGCGGCCGGTGCCCAACCAGTGCTTGCGAACACTGGCGGCCAGCGCAGCAATGTAGGCAGGGTGGTCGTGGTAGTGGTTGACAAAACGCAGCTCGGGAATGCTGCGGGTTTTGCTGGCCCAGGAGTAAACCGCGTCAAACAAGCTGGCGGTCGTAGTGGCGGAGTACTGGGGGTAGGCGGGCAGTACCAGCACGCGGGTGACTCCCTCGGCTTTGAGTGCGTCCAACTGCGCCGGGATCGATGTGCTGCCGTAACGCATGGCCCAGCGCACCAGCACTTGTTCGCCTTGCTCGCCCAGCCAACCTTGCAGGAGTTTGGCCTGTTTTTCGGTGCCGATCTTCAGGGGAGATCCCTCGGGCGTCCAGATGCTGGCGTACTTGGCAGCCGATTTGGCAGGGCGAAAGCGCAGAATGATGCCGTGCAGAATCAGCATCCAGAGCAGGCGCGGGATTTCCACCACCCGCTGGTCGCTCAAAAACTCTGCCAGGTAGCGGCGCACGGCCGGAGCGGTGGGGGCGTCGGGCGTGCCCAGGTTGCAGTACAGCACGGCGGTGCGAGGCTTTTGGCCGTGGGTAAAAGGGGGTTCTTTGGAGAAAGGCATGCAGTATTCTCGCCCACCTATGCTGCATGTACCCAAAATCAAAGCCATCACCCTCGATCTGGACGACACGCTGTGGCCGGTGGAGCCCACGATTGTCCGCGCCGAGCAGGCCTTGGCGGACTGGCTGGCCCAACACGCGTCCGCCACTGCCCGCTTGCTCAGCGACTCGCCGGTCCGCAGCCAGTTACGTAAGGCGGTCCTTCAAGCCCACCCCGAAGTGGCCCATGATTTCAGTGCGCTGCGTCTGGCCTACCTGGGCCGGGCCATGGCGCTGGCGGGGGACGACATCGCGCTGGCACCAGCGGCGTTTGAGGTTTTTTTCGCTGAACGCCAAAACGTCACCTTGTTCCCTGATTCGTTGTCGGCATTGGCAGCGCTCGCTGCACGTTACCCCAACGTGGCCGTGTCAAACGGGAACGCGAATGTGCATCGCGTGGGTTTGGGGGCGTACTTTGTGGGCAGCGTGAGCGCGCAGTCGTTTGGAGTGGCCAAGCCCCACATCGACATCTTTCATGCCGCAGCGCGCAGTGTGCAGTGTGACCCCGACGAAGTGCTGCATGTGGGTGACGACGCGCACCTGGATGTGGTGGGCGCGCTCAACGCAGGCATGCAGACCGCGTGGATTAACCGGGATGCCAAGGTTTGGAGCCATCCGCAAACCCCGCACATCACTGCCAGTGACATGGCCGCCTTGTGTGCCGCGCTAGGGCTCGATCTTTAGTCTTTCCAGGAAAATCCGTCGGCCTCATCCAGGGCCATGGCGGCCATCAGGCCGCTGCGCACCGCGCCTTCCAGGGTGGACGGATAGGGCGCGTACAGGTAGTCGCCACAGGCCAGCAGTCCGGGCGCAATTCGTTGCGGCGGGCGCGTCTGGCGGGGTGTGCAGGCCAGAGTGGCGCGCTTTTCCACCACGGTTTGCACGGCGACGAATGGGCGACCTTGCAACCACGGTTTGAGTTCACGCTGCGCCTGAGCCAACACCAAGGCTTGGGTGGTTTCCAAGGTGTCCGTCGCCGCACTCACGACAAAGGCCATCAGCCCTTGCGGTCCACCCAGTTGCCCACGGTCAAACACAAATTGGGCAGGGGCTTGCGGACTGCTGGGCAGTGCGAGCATGGCGTGCGGCAGCACCAGTCCCTCGGCCTGCGCATACACCGTTGCGATCGACGCAAACTGCAGCTTTTGCGCCGGGCGCAACCAGCGCTCCAGGTACATGCCCAGGTTTTTGGGTGCTTGGGGCGCGTATTCGGACAAGGCTTGGACCGCATGCGCTGGCGCGGTCGCCCAAACGATGGCGTCAAATTGTTCGTCGCCGACATACCAATGGCCGGCCTGCCAGCGTGGTGAGGGCGCACGAATCCCCAATCGCATCTGCGCACCGTGGCGCTCTAACCAACGGGCGGCGGCGTCAGGAAAATGGGCAGACAGGTCGACTTTGGGTAGCAGGATGTCTGATCCTGACCGATGTTTAATGCCATCAGCGTTTTGCGTACCTCCCGGGCGGAGTGGCGGTGCTTTCACCGCCTTCAAGGTGTCGCCTAGTACGGTCAAAAACACCTGGCCACTGGCGTCTTGCACAGGGGTGTTCAGCGCAGACACACACAGCGGGCTGATAAAGGTGTCCATCACCAAGGGACGAATGCCAACGCAAATATCGGCCACCGAGGCCGCTGCGTTGCATTGAAAGTGGCTGCGCTGCCAGCGCCGAATGGCCGTGATCAGCGACTGTTTGTCGCCCCAACTCCAGCCCCTTGCTCCCAGCACGCCTGCCAACAGATTCCAGGGTTGCGGCCAGTCGGGCAGGCGCAGGCCGCTGCCATCGGGCTGCAATAGTGTCAGCGGCAGGCGCAACAGGGTGTCTTCAGGCTCCACGCCCACCAGGCGCATCAGTTTCAGCGTCTCGCGATAAGCGCCTATGAGGATGTGTTGCCCGTTGTCCAGCGAGGTGGCGCTGCCGTCGGGCAAGGGATGCGTGACACCGGCCGCCAAAGTGCGCGCCCGACCGCCGAGCGTGCGCGAGGCTTCCAGGACTGTTACTTGATGCCCGCCCTGGGTGGCGCCAATCGCAGCGGCTAAGCCGGCCCAGCCGGCCCCCACCACACAGACCTTTTTGCGTTTCAAAGCCGCCCCAGCGCCTGGACTTTCCAGGCCAGCCACAGTTTGCGCACCGGGGTCAGGCGAACGCGCTTGTTCAACACAGGAAACTGCTGGGCTTGGATTTCTTTGAGCAGGGTACGGTAAATGCTGGCCATCATCAGGCCGGGCTTTTGGCTGCGCTGGTCGGCCAAGGGCAGCAGGGCCAGCGCCCGGTCGTACAAAGCATGCGCGCGATCTGCCTGGAAGGCCATCAGCGCCTGAAAGCGATCTGACGGCACGCGTTTGAGAATTTCATGGGCTTTGACGTCAAAGCGCTGCAGCTCATTGACCGGCAGGTAAATGCGTCCGCGCTGGGCGTCTTCGCCGACGTCGCGGATGATGTTGGTCAGCTGCAACGCCTGGCCCAGCGTATGGGCGTAGGCGGTGGTTTGCGTCTGGGTTTGTCCAAAGATGGCGGCGGCCACTTCGCCCACGACTCCTGCTACGAGGTGGCAATAGCGTTGCAAATTGGGGTAGTCCAGATAGCGGGTCTGTTCCAGGTCCATCTGGCAGCCTTCGATGATGCTGTGCAGATGGGCAGGGTTGATGCCATAGGCCTGGGCGTGGGGCATCAGCGCGCGCATCACCGGGTGGCTGGGATTTCCGGCAAAGGCCTGACCCACTTCGCCGCTCCACCAGGAGAGTTTGGTGGCGGCAATGCCCATGTCCACAGCGTCGTCCACCACGTCGTCCACTTCGCGGCAAAACGCGTAAAACGCGGTGATCGCCGCACGCCGGGGGGCGGGCAAAAACAAAAAGGCGTAATAAAAACTGCTGCCCGAGGCGGCCGCCTTCTGTTCTACGTACTGCGCCGGTGTCATCGCCCTATTGTCGCTCAGGCACTTACATCCACAGGGCACGCCACAAGAGCAGGGGCGCATCCCAGGGTCGAATGCGGGGACGCTCGAGCAGCACACGGCCCTGGAGTCGGTCAACTTTGTCCAAAATTCGCAAGCCGCCTTGCACGACCAGGCGCAGCTCCCAGCCCGCGCGCCCCGGCAAGCGGTGCACCAGCGCCGCGCCGCGCACCATGCGGCTGCGGGCGTCGGCAGCGCACTGAGCGATCAGCGCATCGGTTGCTGGAGTCTGCGCGGCGTTTTGCAGCTCAGCCGGGTCCAGACCATGCCGCGCGCACCAGTCTTCGGGGAAATAGCAGCGTGCCACTGGCAGGTCGCGGCTGGGGTCTTGCCAAAAATTGATCAGTTGCAGTGCAGTGCAA
>CAIWRE010000480.1 GCA_903914985.1 uncultured beta proteobacterium
CGCCAGCTTCTCGATGCCCTCGGGGTAGGTGGCAGAGAACAACAGGGTTTGGCGCTCGGGTGGCGTTTGCACAATCACTTTGCGCATGTCCTCAAAAAAGCCCATGTCTAGCATGCGGTCCGCTTCGTCCAGCACCAGGATGTTGAGGCTCTCCAGCACCAGGTAGCCGCGCTCCAGGTGGTCCATGATGCGCCCGGGCGTGCCCACCACGATATGGGCGCCGTTTTCTAAAGAGGCACGTTGGCCGCGCAGCGCAATGCCGCCGCACAGCGTCACCACTTTCACGTTGTCTTGCGCCCGCGCCAGGCGGCGAATTTCGGCGGTCACCTGGTCGGCAAGCTCGCGCGTGGGGCACAAGACCATGGCCTGCACCGCAAACCAGCGGGGGTTGAGTTTGGCCAGCAGCGCCAGGGCAAAAGCCGCCGTCTTGCCGCTACCGGTTTGGGCCTGGGCAATCAGGTCGTGCCCCGCCAAAGCAGGCGGCAAGCTGGCCGCCTGGATGGGCGTCATTTCCAGGTAGCCCAGCTGCGTCAGATTGGCCAGGGTGGCTGGCGCAAGCGACAGTGTGGAGAACGCCGTGCTGGCGCCAGTGGGGGTGTGAGAAGTCATGCACCCATTATCGGGCGCATGGGGTGTGCTTACTTGTTGATGGCCAGCAGTTCCACTTCAAACAGCAGCGTGGCGTTGGGCGGGATCACGCCCGCCGCACCGCGCGCGCCATAGGCAATGGCCGCAGGGCAGGTGAGCTTGGCCTTGCCGCCCACCTTCATTTTTTGTACACCCTCGGTCCAGCACGGAATCACACGCCGCAGCGGAAAGTCGATGGGCTCGTTGCGCTTGTAGGAGCTGTCAAATTCGCGCCCGTCCGGAAAGGTGCCGCGGTAATGCACTGTGACGCTGTCCGCCGCCGTGGGGCTGGCACCGGTGCCTTCTTTGAGCGCGCGGTAGACCAAGCCACTGGGCGTGACCACGGCACCCGCCTCTTTGGCGGCCGCGTCCGTGGTGGCGTCGGCGATGGCTGCGCCGCTGAGGGCGAGGAGGGTGGCGGTGGTGGCGGCCAGGGTGGCAAGGCGGAGGGATGTTTTCATAGGTGATTAAGGGGTAGAAACGGGCTGAGGCTGACGGCTGCATTCTCGCAGGCTGAAGAGTCCATCGGCATATGTGAGTCGTGCGCGTAGTAACAAAAAGCTTGACCCTCTATGGGAGTGTTACTACAATTTACTTTATGGAAATCGAATTCGATACCAACAAAAACGAAGCCAACATTCGTTTGCGAGGTCTGTCGTTTGAGCGGGTGGTGAACTTCGATTTTGAGACTGCGGTTTATCGGCAAGATTCTCGGCGTGACTACGGTGAGATCCGCATTCGCACTTTGGGCTTTCTTGATGGACGCCTACACGCGTTGGTGTTCACAGAAACTGCGAAAGGTATTCGGGTCATCAGTTTTCGTAAGGCAAATAAGCGAGAGGTAAAAACATATGAGCAAGAAACCCAATCCTGAGCTGATTGACCTGGATAACCCTGAGTGGACGGCTCAAGACATTCAATCTGCCATGCAGTTTTCCGGCTTGCCGGTGACCTTGCAAGCCAAGTTGCGTGGGCGTGGACCTCAGAAAGCGCCACCGAAAGTGTCCACCACCATCCGGTTGTCGCCGGATGTAATCCAAGCCTTTCGAGCAGGTGGAGACGGCTGGCAGACGCGCATTGATGCTGCGTTGAAAGATTGGCTGCGCACTCACTCGCCGGTGTAGTTGGAGCGCCCCTCTAGGCACCGCGATAGTGGGCTTTCGGCTAAGGTGCAGCCCATGCCCAAAAGCGCCAAACCCTCCGGCCACCACCATGTGTATGTCATCGAGCTATCGAAAGACGTGCTGCTGGAGCC
>CAIWRE010000481.1 GCA_903914985.1 uncultured beta proteobacterium
CGCAAGAGCGCACCCGCGCCGTGATCCAGCAAGTCGAAAGCTTCATGCTCAAGCAGCCCGAGGTGCAAAGCATGGTGGGCGTACTGGGTTACAGCTTTGCCGGCCTGGGACAAAACGCGGCGTTGGGCTTTGTCACGCTCAAAGACTGGAAAGAGCGTGCAGGCCCAGAGCACTCCGCGCAGGCGCTCGCCGGGCGGGCCTTTGGCGCGCTCTCGGGCATCCACGACGCGTTCATCTTTCCGCTCAGCCCACCGCCCATTCCGGAGTTGGGCAACGCCTCGGGCTTCACCTTCCGCCTTCAGGACCGCGCAGGCTTGGGCCACGACGCGCTTTTGGCCGCACGCAACCAGCTGATGGGCATGGCGTCCAAAAGCAGTGTGATCACGCAAGTGCGCCCCGATGGCCTGGAAGATGCGCCGCAACTGCAACTCGACATTGACCGTGACAAGGCGCAGGCTCTGGGTGTGGGCTTTGACGCGATTAACTCCGTTATTTCTACGGCATTGGGTTCGGCCTATATCAATGACTTCCCTAACGCCGGACGCCTGCAGCGGGTGGTAGTGCAGGCCGATGCGCCTGCGCGCATGCAGCCTGACGATTTGCTGCGCCTGAGCGTCCTCAATACGCGTGGTGAGCCGGTGCCGTTTTCTGCGTTTGCCAGTACCCGCTGGATCAAGGGCGCCATGCAAACCGTGCGCTACAACGGTTACCCCGCCATGCGCATCGGCGGCAGCGCGGCACCCGGCTTTAGCACCGGTGACGCTATGGCGGAAATGGAAAAACTCGCCGCCCAATTGCCCGCAGGCTTTGGCTATGAATGGACCGGCCTGTCGCGTGAAGAAAAACTGGCCGGTTCGCAGTCGCTGATTCTGTATAGCTTTGCCATTCTGGCGGTGTTCTTGTGCCTCGCTGCGCTGTACGAGAGCTGGTCGATTCCCCTGGCTGTGGTGCTGGTGGTGCCGCTCGGTGTGGTGGGCGTGCTGCTGGCCACTTTGCTGCGCGGCTACGCCAACGACGTGTATTTTCAGGTCGGGCTGATCACCATCATCGGCCTGTCGGCCAAGAACGCGATTTTGATCATCGAGTTCGCCAAAGACCTGCAAGCGCAGGGCAAGGGCTTGATCGAGTCGGCCTTGGCGGCGGCGCACCTGCGCTTTCGCCCCATCGTTATGACGTCCATGGCGTTCACGCTGGGTGTGTTGCCGCTGGCGCTGTCCACTGGCGCGGGCTCAGCCAGCCAACGCGTGATTGGCACGGGCGTGATGGGCGGCATCTTGACCGGCACCACTTTGGCGGTGGTATTCGTGCCCGTCTTCTTTGTGGTCGTGCGCGGCTTGTTCAAAGGCAGCGCGCGGCAGCACGAGGTGCACGCAGCACAAGCAGCGCACATGGGAGTGCACAACGATGAATAAGCACAACTCAACCCTCATCCACCAAGGTCTTCGCCTGAGCCTGCTGGCTGGCGCGCTGGCCTTGTCGGCCTGCAGCACACCGGCGATTTTCAAGCGGCCTGCTGTACCGTTGGCGGCGCAGTGGCCCGCCAGCGCCCAGGTGCCGCAAGCCGCCCCTGCGGGTGACTTGCTGCCATGGCGCACATTCTTCACCGATGCCACCCTGCAGTCGCTGATTGCGCAGGCTTTGGAGTACAACCGCGACTTGCAAGTGGCCGCGCTCAACATTGCCCAAGCCCGGGCGCAGCTCGGTTTGCGCAGTGCGGACCAACTGCCCACCTTGAACGCTGGCGCAGGTCTGAGCCGTGCGCCCAACTCGGCGGGCAACATGGCCACCACGCTGAATGCGGGACTGGTGGTCAGCAGCTATGAGTTGGACTTTTTCGGCCGCGTGGCCAGCCTCAAAGAACAGGCGCTGGCCCAGTACTTGGCGTCTGAAGAAGCGCGCCGCACTGCGCAAATCAGCCTGATCGCCACCGTGGCCCAAGCCTGGATGGGCCTGGGTGCGGACGAGCGCCAGTTGCAAGTGGCGCAGCAAACGTTGGCTTCGCGCGAAGAGTCTGCGCAGCTGGTGGCCTTGCGCGTGTCGCATGGCGCTTCGAGCGACTTGGACTTGCGCTTGGCCCAGTCCCTGGTGCAGGCCGCGCGGGTGAGCGTAGCCCAGTGGCAGCGGCAGCGCGCATTGGAAGAAAACGCTTTGGTCCTGTTGCTGGGCCAGCCACTGGCACCACAACATGCAGCGCAAATTGCGAGCGGGCTGGACGTGGCCTTGCCTGCATTGCCTGCGGGCTTGCCGTCTGATCTGTTGACGCGCCGCGCCGACATCCGCCAGGCAGAGCAGCAGCTCGCAGCGGCCAATGCCAATATTGCTGCGGCGCGTGCTGCTTTCTTCCCGCGCATTGCGCTCACGGCCAGCGCCGGTAGCGCCAGCAGCGAGTTGGGTTCGCTGTTCAAGGACGGTACCTGGAGTTACACCTTTGTGCCGCAGTTGCTGCTGCCCATCTTCGACGGCGGGCGCAACGAGGCCAATTTGGCCGCCGCCAAAGTGGGTTTTGACATTGCGGTGGCGCAGTACGAAAAAGCGATTCAAAGCGCGTTTCGCGAAGTGGCCGATGCGTTGGCCGCGCGCAGCAGCTGGGAGCGCCAGCTCCAAGCCCAGACCGCGCTGCTGCAAGCCGATAGCCAGCGCGTAACGCTCACGCGTTTGCGCCTGGACAACGGTGCTGCCAGCCAGCTCGATTGGCTCGATGCCCAACGCTCGTTGTTCACCAGCCAGCAGGCACTCATTGCCGCGCAGCTTGCGACTCTGCAAAGCCAGGTGACCTTGTACAAAGTGCTGGGTGGCGGGGCAGAGGCTCCTTGATGCGCGGCCCTCATCCATGACCGCCCGCTTGACCCGGGTGTTCCCGCTGCTGTTCGTCGTCCTGTGGTCCACCGGCTTTATCGGTGCGCGCCTGGGGCTTCCCCACACCGAGCCACTTACCTTTTTGTTTGTGCGCTACGTGGCCGTAGTGGTCTTGATGCTGGCCATTGCGCTGGCCACCCGCGCGCCCTGGCCGCAGGGTTGGCGGGCCTGGTTTCACATTGGCGTGGCCGGCTTGCTGCTGCATGGCGTGTACCTGGGCGGCGTGTTCATTGCTATCTCGCTGGGCCTGCCTGCGGGCGTGGCAGCGCTGGTGGTGGGTGTGCAGCCGCTGCTCACGGCCATTGGCGCGGGCTGGCTGCTGGGCGAGACGGTGTTGCGCCGCCAGTGGCTGGGCCTGCTGTTGGGCTTGGGCGGTGTGGCGCTGGTCGTGGCCAACAAAATGGGCAGCGTGTTTGGCCTGCATGCCATCGTGCCCTGCGTGATTGCGCTCTTGGCCATCACCGCTGGCACGCTCTACCAAAAACGCTTTTGCCCCCGCTTTGATTGGCGTAGCGGCGCGGTGGCGCAGTTTGTGCCCACGGCCTTGGCCACGGGCTTGTGCGCATGGGTGTTTGAGACCGGCCGCATGGACCTCACCGGTGAAATGGTGTTTGCCCTGGTCTGGCTGGTGCTGGTGCTGTCGGTGGGTGCCGTGAGTTTGCTGAACTGGCTGATTCGCCAAAGCAGCGCGGTGAACATCGCCAGTCTTTTCTACCTGGTGCCCCCCTGCACTGCAGTGGTGGCTTGGGCGCTGTTTGGCGAATCGTTTTCGCAGCTCGCGCTGGTGGGGATGGCGCTGGTGGTGGGCGGGGTCTATCTGGCGCGCAAGTAGTTGCGCCTCAGCGGCACGCATCCACCCACACACCGCCCGTCACCTGTGCCATCAGCGCCGGGCTGATGCGCACAGCGCTGTTGACCGAGCCCGCTGCAGGCAGCACTTCGTCAAAGGCTTGCAGGCTTTGGTCTAGAAACACGGGCAGGTCTTGGGCCAGGCCGAAGGGGCACACACCGCCCACAGGGTGGCCTGTCAACGCCAGCACCTCCTCGGTGGGCAGCATCTTGCCTTTGCCAAACACCTGTTTGAACTTGGCATTGTCAATGCGCGCATGGCCCGCGGCCACCAGCAGCACCACGCGGCCGTCGCCCAACCGGAAGGCCAGCGTTTTGGCAATGCGCCCGGGCTCCACGCCATGGGCCAGCGCGGCAGACTCCACCGTGGGCGTGAGTGCCTCGGTTTCCAATATCGGGAGGTTCAGTTGGTGTTGCGCAAAGAAAGCGCGCACAGACTCCAGGCTCACCTTGCGGCCTCGCTTTCAGGTGCCGCCCACATAGGGGTTGCGCACGCGCTCCACGCCAAAGCTGCTCTCGGGGCCGTGGCCGGGAATGAAGACCGTGTCGTTGCCCATGGGCCACAAGCGCTGGGTGATGCTGTTGATCAAGGTGTCGTGGTCGCCACGCGGAAAGTCGGTGCGGCCAATGCTACCGGCAAAGAGCACATCGCCCACAAAGGCGCGCTGAATGTCGGGCGAATAAAACACCACATGGCCCGGCGTGTGCCCGGGGCAATGGCGCACTTGCAAGGTGTAGGGCCCCAGCGTCACGGTGTCGCCATCGTGCAGCCAGCGCGTGGGTGTGAACACGCGCGAAGGCGGAAAGCCATAAGACGCCGCCGCCATGGGCATGCCGTCAATCCAAAACTTGTCTTCCGGGTGCGGCCCGATGATGGGCAAATGCAGCAGCTCGGCCAAATCTGCGGTGGCGCCTGCGTGGTCCAGGTGCCCGTGGGTGATCCAAATTTGCTCCAGCGTCACGCCCAGGCGCTTGACCGTGGCCAGCAGCAACTCCAGGTCGCCACCGGGGTCAATGATGGCCGCCCGCCGCTCCTCATCGCACCAGACGATGGAGCAGTTTTGTTGAAAAGCGGTGACCGGAACGGTTTCGTAGTGGAGCATGCGTTGGGCAGTGAAGTGGGGTGTCCTAGTTTAGAACCCAATGAACCCCAGGCGCCTGCGCTAAGCTCAAACCACAAAACGCCCCCCACCTAGATGCAAGACAACCCGACCTTCGACTGGCGCACCATCAGCGCGCTCAATGCCGTCTCGGCTCTGGCCCAGGTGGGGCAG
>CAIWRE010000482.1 GCA_903914985.1 uncultured beta proteobacterium
ACACCACCGGCCCCATGACCCGCGATGAACTCAAAGACCTGGCCTGCCTGGGCTTTAGCGCCGATTTGGTGATGCAGTCCTTCTGCCACACAGCGGCTTACCCCAAGCCCGTGGACGTGAAGACTCACCGCGAACTGCCCAACTTCATCAGCAACCGCGGCGGCGTGGCCCTGCGTCCTGGCGACGGTGTGATCCACAGCTGGCTCAACCGCCTGCTGCTGCCCGATACCGTCGGTACCGGCGGTGACTCGCACACCCGCTTCCCTATTGGTATCTCCTTCCCCGCTGGCTCCGGTCTGGTGGCCTTCGGCGCCGCTACCGGCGTGATGCCTCTGGACATGCCCGAATCGATCCTGGTGCGCTTCAAGGGTGAAATGCAGCCCGGCGTGACCCTGCGCGATCTGGTGCACGCGATTCCTCTGTACGCCATCAAAGCCGGTTTGCTGACCGTGGCCAAGGCGGGCAAGGTGAATGTGTTCTCCGGCCGTATTTTGGAAATCGAAGGTTTGCCGGACCTCAAGGTCGAGCAAGCGTTTGAGTTGTCCGACGCATCTGCCGAACGTTCTGCAGCAGGCTGCACCGTCAAGCTGAACCCGGCTCCGATCAAGGAATACCTCACCAGCAACGTGGTGCTGATGAAGAACATGATCGCCGACGGCTACGCCGACAAGCGCACGCTGGAGCGCCGTATCCAGAAAGTGGAAGCCTGGTTGGCCAACCCCAACCTGCTGGAAGCCGACAAGGATGCCGAATACGCAGCTGTGATTGAGATCGACCTGGCTGACCTCAATGAGCCCGTGCTGTGCTGCCCCAATGATCCGGACGACGCCAAACTGCTGTCCGACGTGGCAGGCGCCAAGATTGACGAAGTCTTCATCGGATCCTGCATGACCAATATCGGTCACTTCCGTGCGGCCTCCAAGCTGCTCGAAGGCAAGCGCGACATTCCGGTCAAGCTGTGGATTGCGCCTCCGACCAAAATGGATGCCGCAGAGCTGACCCGTGAAGGCCACTATGGCGTGTTTGGTGCTGCCGGCGCGCGCACCGAGATGCCCGGTTGCTCGCTGTGCATGGGCAACCAGGCCCAGGTGCGCGAAGGTGCGACGGTCGTGTCGACTTCGACCCGCAACTTCCCCAACCGCTTGGGTAAGAACACCAATGTGTACTTGGCGTCTGCGGAATTGGCAGCGATTGTGTCCAAACTCGGTCGCATTCCCACGGTGGCTGAATACCAGGCCGACATGGGCGTGATCAACAAGGATGGAAGCAAGATCTACCAGTACCTGAACTTCGACAAAATCGAAGAGTACGCGGATATTGCCAAAGGTGTGACCGCCTGATAGCAACGTTGGAATCCCCAAGCCTTGGTGCTTGGGGCAACAAAAAAGCCCGCAGTAGCGGGCTTTTTTGTGAGGGAAGAGACTGAATTACTTCAGTTTCATTTCCTTGTATTCCACATGCTTGCGAGCTTTGGGATCAAATTTCTTGATCAACATTTTCTCGGGCATGGTTTTCTTGTTTTTGCTGGTCGTGTAGAAGTGACCGGTGCCGGCTGTCGATTCCAGCTTGATTTTTTCGCGT
>CAIWRE010000483.1 GCA_903914985.1 uncultured beta proteobacterium
GTCGGTGCGTTGGGCGTGCGTGGGGTGAACCCACACAAACGCAGGTGCGCCGGGGCCGCCATTGAGGTATTTGTAACCGCAACCCACCGCGAAGTCTGCGCCCGCACCGGTCAAAGCTACCGGTACCGCGCCTGCGCTGTGGGCCAGGTCCCACACCACCAATGCACCAGCCGCATGGGCAGCTTGGGTGAGGGCGGCCATGTCGTGCATGGCGCCGGTGCGGTAGTTCACATGGGTGAGCATCAGCACCGCCAGGTCCTGGTTCAGGTGCTCTGCAATCTCGTGCGGCTCCACAAGCACCAGCGTGTAGCCGCGCTGGGCGCACAGGCCTTCGGCGATGTACAGGTCGGTCGGAAAGTTGCTGCGCTCGCTCAGCACCACGCGGCGCTCAGGGCTGTCGGCATGCGCAATGGACAGCGCGGCGGACAGCACTTTGTAGAGGTTGATAGACGTGGTGTCGGTGGCCACCACTTCACCGGGCCCGGCGCCAATCAGCGGCGCAATCCGGTCGCCCAGGCGCTGGGGCAGGTCAAACCAGCCGGCCGTGTTCCAGGAGCGAATCAGGCCCTGGCCCCACTCCTGGCTCACCACCTGGGCGGCACGTGCGGCGGCCGTTTTGGGGCTCACGCCCAGCGAGTTGCCATCCAGATAAATCAGGCCTTCGGGTATTGAAAACAGGTCGCGCAGAGAGCGCAGCGGGTCAGCGGCGTCGCGCGCCTGGCAGTCGTCCAGAGTGATCATGCAGACTTTCAGTCCTGGCGGCCGAGCAGCAGGTATTCCATCAGGGCTTTTTGCACATGCATGCGGTTTTCGGCTTCGTCCCAGACCACGCTCTGCGGCCCGTCAATCACGTCGGCGTCCACTTCTTCGCCCCGGTGCGCGGGCAGGCAGTGCATGAACAAAGCGTCGCTGGCGGCGGCAGCCATCATGGTGTTGCTCACGCGCCAGGAGGCAAAAGCTTTCATGCGCGCTTCGTTTTCGGCCTCATAGCCCATGCTGGTCCACACATCGGTGGTTACCAGGTCGGCCCCGGCGCAGGCGCTCAAGGGGTCGTCAAACACGCGGTAGCTGTCCGCTGAGCGCAGGCCGGCAACCGATTGGTCAATTTCATAGCCGCTGGGCGTGCTCACATGCACGGTGAAGCCCAGCAGATCCGCCGCTTGTAGCCAGGTGTTGGCCATGTTGTTGCCATCACCCACCCAGGCCACGGTTTTGCCTGTAATCGAGCCGCGTTGTTCGATGTAAGTAAAGATGTCCGCCAGGATCTGGCAAGGGTGGAATTCGTTGGTCAGGCCGTTGATCACCGGCACGCGCGAGTGGGCGGCAAAGCGCTCAATCTTGGTTTGCTCATAGGTGCGGATCATCACCAAATCGGTCATGCGGCTGATGACTTTGGCACTGTCTTCGATCGGTTCGGCCCGGCCCAACTGGCTGTCGCCGGTGGTCAGATGCACCACGCTGCCACCCAACTGGTACATGCCGGCCTCAAAACTCACACGGGTGCGGGTCGATGCTTTCTCGAAAATCATGGCCAGTGTGCGGTCGGCCAGCGTGTGGTGTTTTTCGTAGGACTTGAACTTCTTTTTGATCAGCGCGGCGCGGGCAAAAACGTAATTGCATTCCTCGGCGCTCAGGTCATTGAATTGCAGGTAGTGCTTCATGGATTCAACTTTCAAAAGCGGTTCAGGCCGCTAAAAATGTGCGGATCAGGGGGCACAAAATCGCCACGATCTCATCGGCCTCGGCGATGGTCAGGATGAGCGAAGGCACCAGGCGCACCACCGAGTCGGCCGTCACGCTGATCAGCAAACCATGGTCGGCGCACTGCTGGGTGAGCGCGCTGCAGGGCTTGGACAGCTCAATGCCCAGCATCAGGCCTTGGCCGCGCACTTCTTTGACCGCGCCACTGGCCAGCTCTGCGCTCAGGGCGGCCTTGAGCCCGGCCTGCAGGTGGGCGCCCACCTGGGCGGCGTTGGCCAGCAAACCGTCGCGCTCCATGATGCGGATCGTTTCCAC
>CAIWRE010000484.1 GCA_903914985.1 uncultured beta proteobacterium
AATTTACTGCGGATCTTTGTCGCCGCCCAGCATGTAGGTGTTGGTCATGCGCGGCATGGGCACGTGTGCGTAACTTTCGCGCCGTCCGTTGCCGGTGGGCGCCACACCCATCAGACGGGCGTTCATGGAATCCTGGATATAGCCCTTGAGGATGCCGTCCTCAATCAACACATTGCGGCCACTGGTGTTGCCCTCATCGTCCACATTGAGCGAGCCACGGCGGTCGGCAATGGTGCCGTCGTCGAGCACGGTGACGCCTTTGGCAGCCACACGCTGGCCGATGCGGCCGCTGAAGGCGCTGGAGCCTTTGCGGTTGAAGTCGCCTTCCAGGCCGTGGCCAATCGCTTCGTGCAGCAGGATGCCGGGCCAGCCGGAGCCCAGCACCACCGTCATTTCGCCCGCAGGTGCGGGGCGCGCTTCGAGGTTGGTCAGCGCCGCATGTACCGCCTGGTTGACGTATTCGGTGATTTGCGCGTCGTCAAAATACGCCAGCCCAAAGCGACCACCGCCACCCGAAGATCCCACCTCGCGGCGTCCCTTTTGCTCTGCGATCACCGTGACCGACAGTCGCACCAGCGGACGCACATCGGCGGCCAGCGTGCCGTCAGCACGCGCTACCAGCACCACGTCATATTCCATGGCCAAGCCCGCCATGACTTGCGCCACGCGCGGGTCTTTGGCCCGGGCCAATTTTTCGACCTTGCCCAGCAGCGCGACCTTGGTGGCGCTGTCCAGCGTGGAAATAGGATCCTGGCCCGGATAGAGCGAGCGGCTGCGGGCGATTTTGGGCTTGCTGACACCCACCCGGCGGGTCTGGGCGGCACTGGAGATGGTGCGCACCGTGCGTGCTGCGTCCAACAGCGCGGCTTCGGAAATATCGTCAGAGTAGGCAAACGCCGTTTTTTCGCCACTCACCGCCCGAACGCCCACGCCCTGGTCGATGCTGAAGGAGCCGGTTTTGACGATGCCTTCTTCGAGGCTCCAGCCCTCGGAGCGGGTGTATTGGAAGTACAGGTCGGCTTCGTCGACCCGCTGCATTTTGATTTCGGCCAAGGCCCGCGCCAGGTGCGATTCGTCCAGGCCAAAGGGGGTCAGCAACAGGGACTTGGCCGTAGCCAAGCGCTCAATAGTGGGTTCGCGAGAGATCATGCAGACATTCTAGGTCTGTACCAATCGCCGGGCGTTGGCTATGGACATCAGGATTCCCAGCGCAAACCCCAGCGTGACCATGGCCGTGCCCCCGTAGCTAATGAAAGGCAGGGGAACACCTACCACCGGCAGGATGCCGCTGACCATGCCCATGTTGACAAAGGCGTAGGTGAAAAAAATCATGGCAATGCTGCCTGCCAGCAAGCGGGAAAACAGCGTTGGCGCGTCCAGCGCAATCGCCAAGCCCCGCAGGATGAGCGCGATAAAGGCAGTCATCAACAACACATTGCCCAGCAGACCGAATTCTTCGGAAAACGCCGCAAAAATAAAGTCGGTGGTGCGCTCCGGAATGAACTCCAGGTGCGTCTGCGTGCCCTGCATAAAGCCGACGCCAAAGACACCGCCTGACCCGATTCCAATCATGCCCTGAATGATGTGAAAGCCCTTGCCCAGCGGGTCGCGGGAGGGGTCGAGCAGGGTGCAAATGCGCTGCTGCTGGTAGTCGTGCAGCACCGGCCAGCGCATGCCATCGGCGCACAGCACAGGCTCAAAGCCCACCAGCAGCACCACGGCCACCAAGGCCACCACAGCGGGCGGGATGATCAGCTTCCAGCTCACGCCGGCAAAAAATATGATGGAAAGGCCCGCAGCCAGCACCAGCATGGCGGTGCCCAAATCCGGCTGTTTGATGATGAGGCCGACCGGAATGCCCAGGAGCAGCGCTGCCACCACGAAGTCCAGCGCACGCAACTGTCCTTCGCGCTTTTGGAACCACCAGGCCAGCATCAGTGGCACCGCAATTTTGAGAATTTCGCTGGGCTGGATCACGATGCCGACGTTGAGCCAGCGCCGTGCACCCTTCTTGGTGATGCCGAAAATGGCCACGGCCACCAGCAGCCCCACCCCGAGCACATACACGGGGACGGCCAGGCTCATCAAGCGTTGCGGTGGAATTTGGGCGGCCACAAACATCACAAAGGCCGCGATCAGCATGTTGCGCGCATGGTCAGGAAAGCGGGTGCCGTGGTCAAAACCGCTGGAATACATGACCAGCAGTCCCACGCAGGCCAGGATAAACACGACAAAGGCCAGCGGGCCGTCCAAACCCACCCACCAGGGGGCCAGACGGCTGCGCAAACTGATTTTTCCAAAGGGGACTGCCATGGCGCGATTATCCGGCGGCCGACCCGTGCCTGCGCCATGGGACAATCCATGCCATGTTTGTAATGTTTGATGAAGCCGGAAAATTCATGGCCGGTCGGGTGCTGTCAGAGAGCGATGCCTCGGTGCAAGTCGAGCTCGACAGTGGCAAGCGCGTCAAGGTCAAGGCGGCCCATGTGCTGCTGCGCTTCGAAAAGCCCGCGCCTGCGGCCTTTCTGGCAGCGGCCCAGACCCTGAGCGAAAGCATTGAGTTGGAGTTAGCCTGGGAGTTTTCCCCGGAGGAGGATTTTGCTTTCGGCACTCTGGCGCGCGAATACTTCAGCAAAGACGCCACACTGGAGCAGCAAGCCGCGATGTTGTTCCGCCTGTTTGACGCTCCGCACTACTTCCGCCGCGCAGGCAAGGGGTTTTTTCGCAAAGCCTCGGCTGAGGTCATTGCCCAGGCGCTGGTGGCGATGGAGAAGAAAAAGGCCACGGTGGCGCTGATTGCCCAGTGGGCACAGGAATTGGCCGACGGCATCTGCCCACAGCCAGTGAGAGAGCAGCTGTACAAAATTTTGTTCAAGCCGGACAAAAACGCCCCGGAATACAAGGCAGTGGTCGATGCCTCCCGCGCCACCCGCACTGCACCGCTGGAGTTGCTGCAGCGCAGCGGCGCCATCGACTCGGCCTACCAGTTCCATTGGAAGCGCTTTTTGCTGGAAAACTTTCCCCAGGGCACGGGCTTTGCAGCCATTGCTGCGCCGCAGGTCGCTGAAGCGCTGGAACGCGCCCCTGTGTCGGCCTTTTCGATCGACGACTCTGCGACCACCGAGATTGACGATGCTTTGTCAGTCCAGGGCCTGGGCAGCGGCTCAGTGACTGTGGGTGTGCACATCGCCGCCCCGGGCTTGGCGGTGCAACCCGACAGCGACATCGACCGGCTGGGCCGTGCACGCTTGTCCACTGTCTACATGCCGGGCTACAAAGTCACCATGCTGCCGGATGCAGTGGTGCAGACCTACACGCTTCAAGAGGGCCGCGACTGCCCGGCGGTATCGCTGTATGTGACCTTTGACGAGGCCACGCTCACCATCACGTCAACCCAGACGCGTCTGGAGAGTGTGCCTATCAGCCACAACCTTCGGCACGACCAGTTGGATGCGATCGTCACCGAAGCATGGTTGCAAACGCCGCTGGCGGAGCCCGGCAGCGAGCCCGCGCCCTTGACCGGTCTGCAGCCCAGCCTGGCGTTTTTGCACCGCCTGGCCCGTGACCTGAAGGCCAAGCGCGAAGTGGTGCGGGGTAAACCCGAAACCTTCAACCGGCCGGACTACAACTTCAAACTCGTGGGCAATGACGGCGCGGTACCACAGGGTGACGAACAGGTGCAGATCAGCACCCGCCAGCGCGGCGCACCGCTAGACCTCATCGTGGCCGAAGCCATGATCCTGGCCAACAGCAGCTGGGGCTCCTGGATGGCCGAGTTGGGTGTGCCTGCCATTTACCGCAGCCAGGCGTCGCTGGCACCCGGCGTCAAAGTGCGCATGGGCACCAAAGCACTACCGCACGCCGGCATTGGCGTGAAAAGCTATGCCTGGAGTACCTCGCCTTTGCGCCGCTATACCGATTTGGTGAACCAATGGCAGATCATTGCGTGTGCCCGGCACGGCAGTACAGCGGCCTTGGCCGCGCCCTTCAAACCCAAAGATGCCGCGCTTTTTTCGATCATCTCGAGTTTCGACGCTGCCTACAGTGCCTACAACGGCTACCAAAGCGCCATGGAGCGGTTTTGGACCTTGAAATACCTGCAGCAAAACGGTATGGAGGACTTGGTCTGCACCGTGTTCAAAGACAACATGGTGAGGGCTGATGAACTGCCGCTGGTATTACCGGTGGTGGGTGCCCAGGGCCTGCCACGGGGCGCGCGTGTGCGGGTGCGGCTCGGCGCAATGGACCTGATCACCTTGGACATCCAGGGCACTGTGACGGAGCGACTGGACGCGCCTCAGGCAGACCAGACGCCTGTCGACGATGCGCCGGAGGACGACGAGGAGACGGCGGGGCCGATTGCGATCGCCGTGGACATCAACGAGGCCCCGCAGGGCGACGCCACTTAGCGACAGGGGCAGGTAATGATGCGACCGATGCTGACCCGCTGGTGGCTGCAACGCAGCCTGCTGCAAAAGGCTTTGTTCGTGTCCCTGGCGCTGCACGTGGCGGTGCTGACCTTGCGCATCGTCAGTCCGCAGCAGTTCGACAAAATTTTTTCTGACAACGCGCTGGAAGTCGTGCTGGTCAACGCACGCAGCGAAGTGCCACCGGTCGAGGCCCAAGCTGTGGCCCAAGCCTCGTTGGCGGGTGGCGGTGACGCAGCCCAGGGCATGGCCAGCACCATGATGGCCAACGCGCCCTTGTCCCAGGAAGGCGATTTGACTTCAGCGAATGCCGACGCCAATCGCCAAAATCTTCAGCAACAGCAAAATCTGCTGTTGAGTCGGGTGAAGCAGCAGCTTGCCGCCCTTACCGAAGCACAGGCGCGCAGCAACCAGACCGCCACCCAGCGCGCGGAGCAGGAAAAAAAGCGGCGCGAAATGGTCAATTTGCTAGCCAAGATTGAAAACCGCATCAATGCGGAAAACGCCCGTCCGCGCAAGCGCTATCTCAGCCCTGCCGTCAAAGAAGCCAGCTACGCGCTGTATTACGACACCATGCGCCAGGCGATTGAGGCCCAGGGCGATGCGCACTTTCCCGAAAAGGGCGGGCAGAAGCTCTATGGCAGCCTGACCATGGTGCTTACCGTGGATGCACGCGGCGTTGTGCTCGAGGCCGAAGTGGTCAAGCAGTCAGGTAATCCGGACCTGGACCGACGGGCCCAGGCGATTGCGCGCACCGCGGGGCCCTTTGGCCCCTTTACCCCCGAAATGCGCAAAACGGTGGACCAGTTGGTCTTGGTGTCCCGTTTTACCTTCACCAAAGACGCGACCTTGCAAACCAAAGCGATGGTGCCGCAATGAGACCACTGATGCGGCTGCTGGCGCTGTGCGCTTGCGCACTGCTAGGCCTGCAACTGTTTTTTGCAGTGCGCATTGCCAGCATGCAGTGGCTCGATCCGCAGTCCACCGCTTTTGAGCGTTCGCAGGCCTGGCAGATTCTGAAAAACCGCGGCAGCCTGCGATGGAAGCAGCAGTGGCGCGACGACGCTGGCATCAGCACCCAGCTCAAGCGCGCTGTGATTGCCTCGGAGGATGACAGCTTCAGCACCCACGACGGCTTGGACTGGGTAGCCCTGGAAAAAGCCTGGGCGAGGAACGCCAAGGCCGAGGACCGCGCCACCCAAAATGCAGCCGCGAGTAGCAAAAACGCCAAGCCACCCAAGGTGGTGGGCGGCTCCACGATTACCCAGCAATTGGCTAAGAATTTGTTTTTGTCCGGTGAACGCACCCTGCTGCGCAAGTCACAGGAATTGGTGCTGACCCTGTTGCTAGAAAAGCTGTTGGGCAAGCAACGCATCCTGGAGATTTACCTCAACAGCGTGGAGTGGGGGGAAGGCGTGTTTGGTGCCGAGGCTGCGGCCCAGCACTACTTCCGCAAAAGTGCCGCCAACCTCAGCGCCTACGAAGCGGCACGCTTGGTGGTCATGCTGCCACGGCCCCGGTATTTTGAAAAGCTGCCCAACTCCGACTACCTCAGCACGCGTGCGCTGGTGATCGTGGGGCGCATGGGCGACGCCCGTTTGCCAGGTAAAACGCCATGAGAATTCTGGGCATTGACCCCGGCTTGCGTACCACCGGCTTTGGCGTGATCGACCAGGAGGGCGCTGCCTTGCGCTATGTCGCCAGCGGCACCATCACCACCCACCACCTTGAGACCAAAGCACTGCCAGCGCGTCTGAAAGTGCTGTTCGATGGTGTGGGCGAGGTGATTGAGCGCTATCAACCGGACTGCGCCTCGATTGAAATCGTCTTTGTCAACGTCAATCCGCAGTCCACCTTGTTGCTGGGGCAGGCGCGCGGTGCCTTGCTGACCGCGCTGGTGCATGCCAATCTGGCGGTGGCCGAGTACACCGCGCTGCAAATGAAGCAAGCCGTGGTGGGTTATGGCCGGGCGGACAAAACCCAAATTCAGGAAATGGTGCGACGCTTGCTCACGCTGCCGGGCCTTCCTGGTCCAGACGCGGCCGACGGTTTGGGCTTAGCGATCACCCACGCCCACGCAGGGGCCGCGATGGCCCGTATTGCCAAGGCCGATGGTCTGGGGGCCGGGGATGGCAGCTACAGGGCAGGCCGTAGCCGCTAAGTGCTTGAGCTAGGCGCGCGGCGCCTTACCACTGGGGCGCGAGTTGCGCGAATCCGGCGGGGGCCTTGCGCTCTTCTTCAAAAGTTACGACTTCCCAGGCCTCGGGCTGGGCCTGGAGCTGGCGCAGCAGCAGGTTGTTCAGCGCATGGCCCGAGCGGTGGGCGCGGTAGTGCGCCAAAAGTGGCATGCCGACGATGTACAGGTCGCCCATGGCGTCGAGAATTTTGTGCTTAACGAACTCGTCGTCGTAGCGCAGTCCGTCGGCATTGAGCACCTTGTAGTCATCCATCACGATGGCGTTGTCCAGGCCGCCACCCAGGGCCAGGCCGTTGGCGCGCATCATTTCCACGTCTTTGGTAAAGCCAAAGGTGCGCGCGCGCGCAATGTCGCGCGCGGAAGAGCCCACGCTCAGGTCAAACTCCACGCGCTGGCCGGTGGAGTCCACCGCCGGGTGGTTGAAGTCAATCTCAAAGCTCAGCTTAAAGCCGTGAAACGGCTCCAACGTCGCCCATTTCTCGTTGCCCGGTGCGCCTTCGCGCACGGTAATGGGCGCTTTGACCCGGATAAAGCGGCGCGGCGCGTTTTGCATCTCAATGCCCGCGCTTTGCAGCAAAAACACAAAGGAAGCGGCCGAGCCGTCCAGAATAGGCACCTCTTCGGCCGTAATGTCCACCACCATGTTGTCCACGCCCAAGCCCGCGCAGGCCGACATCAGGTGTTCCACCGTGTGCACCTTGGCGCCGCCAGACGACAAGGTGGATGCCAGCCGGGTGTCGGAAACCGCCTCGGTGCACACCTTGATGTCCACCGGGTGGGGCAGGTCCACGCGGCGAAACACGATGCCCGTGTCGGGCGCGGCGGGGCGCAAGGTGATCTCCACCCGCTGACCGCTGTGCAGCCCGACGCCGACGGCGCGGGTAATGGATTTGAGGGTTCTTTGTTGGAGCACGGCTTGATTGTAAAAGTAGCACGGGCCCCGAAAGGCCCGCGCTATGAACTGCATGACAAGCGAGGGGGCTGCCAATTCCCCGCCGGGCCGCCCCAAGGGGAATTCACCCCCTTTGGGGGCAGCGCAGTACACGCAGTGACAAGCGTAGGGCGCTAGTCCTTTTAATCGGCCTGCTTGCGCAAGAACGCCGGGATTTCGTAGTCGTCCATGCCGCCGCTCGACAGCGCGTCCACCTTTTGCGCGGCCGAGGTGCGTCCACCGCGCCATACGGCTGGGGTGGCCATGGTGCCGTAGTCAGTTTGGCCCGCACCCGAAGCCATGCCCGTGCCTTGGCCACCCATGGAGGCGCTGGTGCCTGCGCTTGCCGTGGCACCCGTGTTGCGGTTGCCCAGATTGGCGTTGAGTGGCGGGTAGTTGATGGGCATGTTGTCAGTGCCGGTGCGCAGCACCTGCAGCGGAGGCGCCGTGCGGCGGTGCATGGGGCGGCTCAGGCCGGTGGCCACCACGGTCACTCGCACCTCGTCACCCAACGAGTCGTCGTAGGCGGTGCCGTAAATGACATGCGCTTCTGCTGAGGCGTATTCCCGAATCGTGTTCATCGCCAGTTTGGACTCGCTGAGTTTGAGCGAACCCTTGGCCGCCGTGATCAGCACCAGCACGCCCTTGGCACCGGAGAGGTCAATGCCTTCGAGCAGCGGGCAGGCTACGGCCTGT
>CAIWRE010000485.1 GCA_903914985.1 uncultured beta proteobacterium
CTGCTCGGAGAAGAATTATTGGGTCGCGTCATCGATGCCCAGGGCGAACCGCTGGACGGAAAACCCAAGCCCGCCTGCACCACCAAACTCGGTTTGCTCGGCTTGCCGCTGAACCCGATGGAGCGTGGCCCCATCAACCGTGTGCTGGACGTCGGCGTGAAAGCCATCAACGGATTGCTCACTTTGGGGCGCGGCCAACGTGTCGGCCTGGTGGCAGGCTCCGGCGTCGGCAAAAGCGTGCTGCTGGGCATGCTGACCCGGTTTACCAAGGCCGACGTGGTGGTCATCGGCCTGATCGGTGAACGCGGCCGCGAGGTGCAGGCGTTTATCACCGAAACCCTCGGACCTGAAGGCCTGGCCAAAGCAGTGGTGATTGCCGCACCGGCCAACGTGTCTCCTGTGCTGCGCCTCAAAGCGGCACACCTGACCCATGTGGTGGCCGAATACTTCCGTGACCAGGGCAAAGACGTGCTCATGCTGGTCGACAGTTTGACCCGCGTGGCCCATGCGCAACGCGAAGTGGGGCTTGCCATCGGCGAGCCGCCCACTTCCAAAGGCTACCCGCCCTCGGTGTTTGCACTCTTACCCAACCTGATTGAGCGCGCCGGTGTAGGCCGCCATGGCTATGGGTCGATTACCGCCATCTACACCGTATTGGCCGAAGGTGACGACGGCAACGACCCGATCGTGGACATTGCCCGGGCCTCTTTGGACGGCCAGGTCATGCTCTCACGCAAACTGGCCGATGCCGCCCACTATCCCGCGATTGACCTGACCGGTTCGATCTCCCGGGTGATGCAAAACCTGCTCTCACCCACCGAACTGAAGCTGGCCAACCGCTTTCGGCGCTTGTGGTCGCTGTACCAGCAAAATGTGGACTTGATTCAGGTAGGTGCCTACCAACCCGGCTCCAACCCCGAGATTGACCAGGCCATTGCACTGCGCGAGACCATGGAAGGCTTTCTGCGCCAGGACATGTACAGCGGCGAGGACGAGGCCAAATGCCGCACCGACCTTCGTGTACTGATGGAGCTGTGAACAGCATGAAAGTACGCGCCTGCTGGTCTGCCCTGGAAGGCAAGGCCGAACAAAAAATCACCCAGTTGCGGACCGACACCGCACAGGCCCAGAAGTTGTTTGATTCGCTGGTGGCAAGCCAGCAGCGGCTCGAACATTTGTACCAGGAGTACCACGCCAAAGCGGCGGCGGCCGATACCAGCAAAGGCATGTCCGACGCCATGAACCAGCGCCAGTTCATGTCGCAGCTGCTGACCTTGCGCGAGCGGGTGGAGCGCGACATCAACACCTCGAAGCTGCATTTGCAAACGCTGGCGCACCAGATGGTGCAAGCGGAAGCCCAGCGCCTGAAAATGAAAACGCTCACCGAGAACGACCGCCTGGCGGTGCAAAAGCACACCAACCGGCGCGAGCAAAAGAGCATGGACGAACTCGGCATGTTGCAATACAACCAAGCCCGCGCCGCATGAACCCCTCTGGCGGCCTCTTCTGGCATTGGCATGCCTGGCGTCACCAGGCGCAGTGGTCCGGTGCGTGTGCCGACATTGCGAATTGGCTGGGTGAAGCACCCATGGCGCAGGGCCGGCCCGCAGAGCTCATTATTTTGGGCGCCAGCGCCGGATGGATGGTGCCCAGTGCCTGGCTGCAGGGCTTCTCCAGAGTCAGCACCTTTGATCCGGACCGCTGGGCTGCGCCCCTTTTCCGGCATCGCCACGGCGCGGCCTTGCGTGCCTCCGGTACCGCGCTGGACTGCCATACCGGCGACGGCTTGAACCAGCTTGACACCGTTCTTCAGGCCCACCCCCGTGCACTCGTGCTACTGGACAACGTGCTGGGCCAGTTGCGCTTCCTCACGCCATCGGTGGATGAAGCCAGTGCGCGGATTGCGCACATCACCAAGCGCTTGCACGGCAGACGCTGGGGCAGCGTGCACGACGCATTCTCAGGACGCACGCTGCGCCGCCCGGGCACCGGCCTGCCGGCGATGCAGCGCAGCGTCCAAGCCGCGGCCACTTCAGAGGGCAATCATCCAAGCCGCGCTGTAGCGCTCGGGCGCTTCAGCCGCCAACTTCAGGCGCAAGGCGATTGGCTGGACCATTTGACCGACCAGGTGTTTCCGCAAGGAACCCCGGTGCACCACATCGCCTGGCCCTACAGCGCGGGCTACTGCCATTGGCTGCAGGCCGGATGGGTGGGCGCATGACCCCGTTTTCCCGACTTCGCCCCTCCAAACGCGTGCTGGGCTGTGCGACAGTGTGTGCCCTGGCCGCAGCGCTGCTCATTTCCTGTGGTGGGCAAACCTATCCACCCGCACAAGACAATGGCCCGGGACAAAACAATGGAGGATCGGGGGCGGGCGACACCGGCGGCGGCACACCGGCCCTGGCAATCACCGGGGCCTACCAGGGCACCCTGAACGCCAGCGACTTCGTCAGCTTTTTGACGCCAGCGCCTGAACTGGCCTGGTATGGGCTGTACTACTTGCAAACCAACGGCAACGTCAGCATTTATCCCGACATTTACCGGGGTTCCTTCAGCAATGTGACCGCTAACTCCGCCAGCATCGCCCGTTTGAGCGCGTTTCAGTTCAGCACCCACATGGCCCCTGGTGGCCTGACGCACCTGAGCACGGGGACCGCGTCAATTTCAGGGGTATCAGCGGCCAACTACCAAGTTGCACTGAATGGTATTACGCTGACCAATAACCAGTCCAACCCCGGCTTCAGCGCCGCGGCGATTCCAAGCTATGCCGTATTGCCCGGTACCTGGACCGGCACGCTGACGGACAACGAGGTGTCGGCATCTGCCGGTGTGAGTTTGACCTTTGACGGCTCGGGCGCACTGAGCAACGGCACAAGTTTCGCCAACTGCCCCTTGGCGCCCTCGGCCCTGAAGCTGACTCCGGCATCGGTACCGGCCACCCCTTACTACACCGCCCGGCTTGAAATTGCGAAAACCACACTCTGCCGGAGAACGGAGCTGAACACCGACCAGGCGACCGTCCTCACCGGCATTGGTTTCATCCATGATTCGCCAGTCCCCGGCAAGTCCAAGCGCTTGGAGATAATCCTCACCGACCCCACAGGCAGCGGAATTTCCTTCCGGGGTGACCAATGAACACTCAATGTTTCGCTTTTACTGCCGATACCCACCCATGGCCCCACGCCTTGCCCCTTGATTGCGTTTACCGAGAAGCACCATGAAAAGAACCATCGTTGAAGTCATCCTTGCACTGGCCTTGATAGGCGCTGGCGCCTTTGGCTGGATCCATTGGAAGGGCAACCAGAAAGCCACCAGCCAACTCACCGAGCTCAAAGCGGCCAGCGAAGAAGCCACCAAGGCTGTGGGCGAAAAAGAAGCCGCCATCAAAGCTGCCGAGGAGGAAATGTCCGCCCTGCGCGAGGAGATGGCACCTCTGGAAAACCAGGCACAGCAACTGATGGCTGTCAAAGCGGCCATGGCCAACGGCGCCACGCTGGCCGACTTGGAAGCAGCCTACAAGTCACAGAAAAATCTCTCGGCAGAGCGCCAAGTGGGTCTGGGCGCACTGCGCATGCTGACCAAGGGAGCGGAGGACCCGGTGGCAGTGGAAGCCTTCCGCAAGGCACTCAAACTCTCTGAACTGGGTGACCGCAAAAACACGATTTGCGCCGCGCAAATCGGTCTGGCCGCAGCCGGTGAAAAGATTGCGATCCTGCCCGAGTGCTTGCCCAAGTCAGCCAAAGCGGGCAAGGGTGAGAAATCCCCGTCTGACGAAAAAGGTGCCGAAAAAGACGGGCATGCCAAGGACGATGGCAAAGACGATGGTCATGGCAAAGGTGCGCATGAGAAAAAGGCCGTGCACTGGTCTTATGAAGGCGAGATGGGCCCGGAGCGTTGGGGCAAAGAATTCCCCACCTGCGCCAAAGGCAAAGCACAGTCACCACTGGACATCCGTGGCCCGTTCGTGAAAACCCGCACTGTGGTCACCACCGACTACAAAGAGGGCCCGCTGAAGATGCTCAATAACGGACACACCATTCAGGTAAACGTGCCGGCGGGGAGCAAATTGCGCATCGACGGCATTCCTTACGATTTGCTGCAATTCCACTTTCACCGCCCCAGCGAAGAAAAAATAGATGGCAAACCCATGGCGATGGTGGTGCACTTTGTGCATAAAAACGCCGAGGGCAAATTAGCGGTCGTGGGGGTGTTGCTGAAAGAAGGCAATGAAAACCCAGGCATCAAAACTTTGTGGGCCAATATGCCCATGGAAGAAGGTCCGGAGGTGACGCCCGAGGGTGTGAATTTCAATCCGGCTAATCTGTTGCCGCGCGAGTTTGATTTCTACAGCTACGAAGGTTCGCTGACGACGCCACCCTGTACCGAGGGTGTGCGCTTCTTCATTCTGAAAACCACGGTCAATGTGGCCAAAGAACAAGTGGCGGCCTTCCCATTCAAGCGCAATGCACGCCCGGTCCAAGAGCTCAATGGACGAGAAATTTCGACCAACTAAGCTGATACGACATCCACCCCCCTAACCGCCTAAGGCCCGCCATGCAAAACAACTCGCGTATCCCTGCCATTCTGGTAACAGTGCTGCTCACCGTGTTGGTGGCTGCAGGCCTGGTCTGGGTGGCGGCAGAGGCCGGGTGGCTCAGCTTTGGGCCGAGTGTGAGCAAAGGGCGGGATGGCGAACTTGACAGCACCAACCCGATGGGCAAGAAAAGCAGCAACTTTGTCTGCGAAGTGACGGTCTCCACTCCCCAGGGCACACTCGAATCCCAGCCCAAGGTCTATTCGGACGTGATGGTGGCGGGCCTGGAGCCCGAATCCAAGTCGGGCTGGTACCAGGGCGAGTACACCATTTCGGAGTCACGCAAGGGTGCGCTGCGCATGGAGGGTACCAAAGCATTTGTCAGCCGCCCCGCCATGTTTGAGCGATTCGGGCAAATGATCACCCAGGAAGAGTTCACTTTGGACCTCAGCGATGGTGCCTTTGTGCAAACCCTGACCTTCAAAGACGGCACACGCCGCCACATGCTGAAGGGTGTTTGCGCGAAATTTACAAAGGCTCCTTTCACCAAATAGGCCGATGCGCCTGCCTACAATGGCGCATGACTTTCCTCGAACAACTGGGCGCCGCCGAGCGCCAGAACCAGTCTTTGTTGTGCGTGGGCCTGGACCCTGATCCGGCCAAGTTTCCGCTGCACTGGCGCGACGATGCCAGCAAGATTTTTGACTTTTGCGCCGCCATTGCGGAGGCCTGTGCCGACCTGGTGATTGCCTTCAAGCCGCAAATCGCCTATTTCGCGGCCCATCGCGCAGAAGACCAGTTGGAACGTCTGATCCGTCATTTGCGCCAGGTCGCGCCCCAGGTGCCGGTGATTTTGGATGCCAAGCGCGGCGACATCGGTAACACCGCAGAGCAGTACGCCATCGAAGCGTTCGAGCGCTACGGTGCTGACGCAGTCACGCTCTCGCCATTCATGGGCTGGGACTCGGTGCAGCCCTACTTGAAGTACCACGGCAAGGGTGCGTTTCTCCTGTGCCGCACCTCCAACCCCGGTGGTGACGATTTGCAAAACCAGCACCTGCAAGACCTGCCCGGCCAACCGGCACTGTTTGAACATATTGCGGCTCTGGCCCAAGGGCCGTGGAATCAAAACGGACAGCTCGGTCTGGTGGTGGGCGCAACCCGCCCCTCCGAAATTGAACGGGTACGCGCCGTCGCCTCCACCCTGCCCTTGCTGATACCTGGCGTCGGTGCGCAAGGTGGAGACGCAGCGGCAACGGTGCGCGCGGGTTGGCGCGGCACATCCTTGGAGACGCAAGCCTCCATCGTGGTGAACTCCTCGCGCGCCATCATTTATGCGGACAGCGGCACCGGCTTTGCCGCTGCAGCGCGCGCCGAGGCGCTCAAGACGCGTGAACTGCTGCACAGCTGCCGCATTTTTTCACACTGACTTTTTTCACCATTCCGGGAGCTGATGCTTTGAAGATGTACTACGCGCCGCGCGCGCCCAACCCCCGCCGCGTTCAGATATTCATGGCCGAAAAAGGCATCAACGGCATCCCTTTGATCGCGGTGGACCTGAACCAGGGCGAGCATTACGGTGCGGCTTATCGGGCCAAGAGCCCGCTGGCCAAAGTACCCGCGCTGGAGCTCGATGACGGCCGCGTGCTGACCGAAACCCGCGCCATTTGCACCTACCTCGAAGGCCTGTACCCCGAAACCAACTTGATGGGTGAGGGCTTTGAAGAGCGCGCCTTTATTGAAATGGCCGACCGTCGCGTGGAGTGGACGCTGCTGTTGGGCATCGCCAACGGCGTGCGCCATACGCACCCGGGTCTGGCGCCGCTGGAGTCACCCCAGTTTGGCGACTTTGGCAGATCGCAGACCGAAAAAGTCAAAGAGGCCGCCAAGGTGTTTGACCAGCTTTTGCAAACCCAGCCCTGGATGGCGGGGCCGCGCTTCACCATCGCCGACATCACCGCCTTTTGCGCTTTGGAGTTTGGCCGTGCCTTGCTCAAGTTCAACCTGGCGGAGGCCGGATTGCACACCCTGCAAGCCTGGCGCGACCGCATGGCTGAGCGGCCCAGCGCCAAAGTGGTCTAAGGTCCACGCATGTTCATCGCTTCCAAGCTGCTGGCCTTTCTCACGCAACCACTGGCTTGGGTCGCTGCTCTCCTGCTGGGAGCCTTGGTGTTGCTGGGGCGAAACAATGCTGGTGCCCGCGCCCACCTTCACCAACGCAGGGGCAGGCAGGTGCTGTGGCTGGCGTTTGCATTGCTGCTGCTCCAAGGCTGGGAGCCCTTGCCCGACGCCTTTTTGCGTCGCATGGAAGATTCCTACACCCGCACGCCTACCGCTCAGGAGCTGCAGGGATACCAAGGCGTGGTGGTACTCGGTGGCGCTTTGGAGCCTTCTTATGGGTGGGAAGGCCGCAGCCAGGTCGCCCTGAACGAAGCCGCAGAACGCATGGTGGTGCCGCTGGCGCTGCTGCGCCAAAAGCCGGACTTGCAAATACTCTTTACGGGTGGCGAAGGCGCTTTGCTGGGTCAAGGTTTGTCTGAAGCCGACCGGGCCCGCATTTTTTACCAATCGATGGGCGTACCCCCCGAACGCCTTTGGCTGGAAGACCGCTCGCGCACCACCTACGAAAACGCTGCGTTCAGTGCGAAGCTACCCGGTGTGGACCCCGGTCAGCGCTGGCTGCTGCTCACTTCGGCCTGGCACATGCGCCGCGCCATGGCCACCTTTGAAAAAGCAGGATGGAACGTCACCCCGTATGCTGTGGACTTCGCCACGGGCAGCCAAACCCCATGGACGGCGTACTCACTGGTGCGAGGCAGCCGCAAATGGGGACTGGTCTTGCACGAAGTGGTGGGCCTGATGGTGTACCGGGCCACTGGCCGCGCTTAAGCCGCTACGCAAGCTAAGCGCCGTGGCTGTGGCCCTTGCTGCGCACTGCCAGCACCTTGTCAACCCGTCGCCCGTCAAGGTCGACCACTTCAAACGTCCAGTGCTGGCACTCCACACGCTCGCCCAACAGCGGCAAGCGGCCTGAGATAGACATGAGCAAACCCGCCAGCGTGTTGTAGCGGCCCCGGTCTTCGCCGGGCAACTCGTCCATGTCCAGACGGGCCTTGAGCTCGCCCAGCGGCATCACACCGTCGAGCAACCAACTGCCATCCTCGCGCTGGGTGGCCCATGCATCCGCCTGGGCACCCACTTGCAGCTCGCCGGTGATGGCTTCGAGCAGATCGCGCGGGGTGAGCACGCCCTGCACCACGCCATATTCGTCCACCACAAACACCAGGCGTCCGGCCTGCAAGCGGAATTGCTCCAGCATCTCCATGCCGCTCAAGGTCTCGGGCACAAACACGGCAGGTGCAATGTGCGTGCTGACGGTTTCCGCTCCGCGCTCGCGCAAATCGAGCAACTGCGCCACGCTGATAGTGCCCAGCACATCGTCCAGCGAACCGCGGCAGACGGGATACCAGGAGTGCGCACCCTTGCCGCCGCTGGTGGCCACCAGGTTCAGGCTGTGCGCGACGGTGTCTGCCCCGTCAAGCCACTGCACATCGGTGCGCGGCGTCATCAGAGAGGTCAAGGGACGCTCGTCGAGCCGGAACACGTTTTGCACCATTTGGTGCTCATGCTCTTCGATCAAACCGGCGTCCACGCCCTCCTCCAGACTGGCCGAAATTTCTTCTTCGGTCACCGGACGCAGGGCTGTGGTGTCAATGCGCAGCAGCTTGAGCGTGCCTGCCGTAGTGCTGGAGAGGAGTTTCACAAAGGGTTTGGCAGCCTTGGCCAGCCACAGCATGGGCCGCGCCACCCAGCAGGCAACGACTTCGGGATGCAACTGACCGATGCGCTTGGGCACCAGTTCGCCAAAAATAATCGTGGTGAAGGTGATCGTGGTGACCACCAAGCCTGTGGCGGTCAAGGCGGCAGCTTTCTCGGAGGTACCCCAGGATTGCAGCCACGCGGCCACGCCTTCGCTGAATGCCGCCTCACCCACGATGCCGTTGAGCACGCCAATCGAGGTAATGCCCACCTGCACCGTCGAGAGAAATTGGTTGGGGTTGCCCAGCA
>CAIWRE010000486.1 GCA_903914985.1 uncultured beta proteobacterium
CTTGCGGTCTTCCAGCATGTAGCTCACGCCGCTGGGCACGCGCAGATTGTCTTCAAGCACGTAGTACTCGCCCTGCCCTTGCGCGTTGGGCGCGCGCACGATGTCGATGCCCGATATGTGCGAGTAAATCTGGTGCGGCACGGCCACGCCCACCATCTCTTTGCGGAACTGGGCGTTGTGCTCAATCTGCTCGCGCGGCACGATGCCGGCCCGAATAATGTCTTGCTCGTGGTAGACGTCATGGATAAAGCGGTTCAGCGCGGTAACGCGTTGCACGAGGCCTTTTTCCATGGATTTCCACTCGTGTGCCGGAATGACGCGGGGAATCAGGTCAAAAGGAATCAGGCGCTCGGTGCCCGCGCCGTCTTCGTCTTTTTCGCCGTAGACGGCAAAGGTAATGCCAACGCGCCGGAAGATCATCTCGGCTTCTTCGCGCCGGTGCGCCATCGTCTCGGGGCTTTGGCGCGACAGCCACTGGGCATAGGCAAGGTAATGCTCGCGCACCTGCGCGTTGTCGGCCAGATTGCCGTAGGGCAACTTCGCCACCATTTCGTCAAATGTATGCATGGGTACAGACCTTCACTTTCAATCCTGTTACGCAAGACTCAGGCCAATGTAGGCGCATTATTTCGCAACGCTTCGCTCACGGTAGCCGGTGGTGCCAGTAACGCCGCCCGGTTACGCGCGCACATGCCCCATTGTGGGGCAGCTTGGACTGCCAGGAAAATGCACCGCAATGGGGCGTATCCACCATTTCCAGATGTCTGGCGTCGACATAACTCTCCCCTAAAGTCTGGTAGCGCGCCACCACTTCGGCCGCAGGGTGGCCATAGCGGTTGCGGTATCCGGCTTGGATGATCACCAGCTCGGGTTGTACTGCGGCCAAAAACTCGGAGGTGCTGGAGGTTTTGCTGCCATGGTGGGGTGCCAGCAGCACGGTGGACTGCAGGCCGCCGGCCTGCCTCGCTACTAAAGCGGCTTCTTGCGCGCGCTCAATGTCCCCGACCAACAACGCGCTTTGCCCGCCTGCGTCGATGCGAAGCACACAAGACAAGGTATTGGGTTTGGGCGCGGGCTGAATGTCATAGTCTTGGGCGCGCGGGTGCCAAACCTGGAAATGCACACCGTCCCAGTCCCAGGACTGCCCTGCTTCGCAGCGTTGTGTGGTGCGCCCCGCGAGCAGCGGGTGGTCCACGGACAGTGAGCTCCACAGATCGGCTTGCGGCTGGGTTGCCAGCACCGCCGCTGCGCCGCCCACGTGGTCCGTGTCGCGGTGGCTGAGCATGACGCGGTCCAGATGGATGTGCTGTGACTGCAGCAGCGGCACCAGCACCCGGTGGCCGGCATCGCTGTCCAGGCTGTAGCGCGGGCCGGTGTCGTAGAGCAAGGCGTGGTGGCTGGTTCGCACCAGCACCGCATTGCCTTGGCCGATGTCGGCGGCCAGCAGCTCGAACGTTCCCTTGGCGGGTGCCGGTGCTTGCCACCAGGGCACCGCCAGGAGCAAAGGCAGACCCAGCAAGCGCAAACTCCAGGGACCCGGCGCCACCAACACCAGCCCACCGGTTGTGGCAACTGCCGCCAGCCACAGCGGCGGCACTGCCCACTGCA
>CAIWRE010000487.1 GCA_903914985.1 uncultured beta proteobacterium
ACGTTTTCCAGCACCGTGAGGTGGGGAAACACCGATGAAATTTGGAAGGAGCGGATCACCCCTTGGCGCGCAATGGCCACGGGCGAGAGTGCAGTGATGTCCCGCCCCTCCAACAGAATCTGGCCCGACGTGGGCGTCAAAAACTTGGTGAGCAGGTTGAAACAGGTGGTTTTGCCTGCACCGTTGGGGCCAATCAAGGCATGAATGCTGCCCCGGCGCACCCGCAAATCGACATGATCCACGGCGACAAAGCCTTTGAACTCTTTGCTCAGTTGCCGGGTTTCCAGAATGTAGTCTTGGCTCATGCGTACAGCGAAAGGGTCAGGGATGTCCTCGGACGGACCGTCCGACAAGGTCCCTCATTATGGACGCCCGCGCACAGCTGCATGGAAACGCAAAAACCTAGGGTTTACCCTGTATTTTCAGATCTACACCGCTACGCCCGCAGCATCCCCAACAGCCCCGCCGTCGAGCCATCCAAGCCCTGGGTATCGCCTGAGGCCAGGCGCGGGGCAATGTCTTTGGCCAGCACTTTGCCCAGCTCCACGCCCCACTGGTCAAAGCTGTTGATGCCCCACAGCGCGCCGCTGACAAACACCCGGTGCTCTTGCAGCGCGATGAGCGCGCCGAACGATGCAGGCGTCAGGTCATCGAGCAGAAGGAAGGTGCTGGGGCGGTTGCCCGGGAAGTGTTTGTGGCCACCGGCGTCGGCCTTGCCCACCATCAGGGCCTGGGCCTGGGCCAGCACATTGGCCAGCAAAAGCGGGTGGTGCGCATCCAGGTGGTGGCGTGGTTTTTTAACGGCGACAAACTCCACCGGCACCACGTCGGTGCCCTGGTGCAGCATTTGAAAGTACGCATGTTGGCCGTTGGTGCCCGGCTCGCCCCAGAGCACGGGTGAGGTGCCAAAGGGCAGCGCTGCGCCAGTGGCATCCACACGCTTGCCGTTGCTTTCCATCTCCAGCTGCTGCAAATAGGCCGGCAGGCGACGCAGAGCGCTGTGGTACGGCGCGATGGAACGGCTGGTAAAGCCATGGAAGTTGCGGTACCACAGGTCCAACAAACCCAGGCGCACCGGCAGGTTGGTCTCCAGGGGCGCGGTGCGGAAGTGCTGGTCCATGGCGTGTGCGCCCGCCAAAAATTCGCGAAACCCTTGGGCGCCAATCGCAATCGCCAAGGGCAGCCCAATGGCGGACCACAGGGAATAGCGCCCGCCCACCCAGTCCCAAAAGCCAAAGGTGGTGGTGATGCCGAAGTCTTTGGCAGCGGCCACATTGGTGGTGAGCGCGGCAAAGTGGCGCGCAATGTCCACGCCCCCGTTGGATTCAAACCAGCGCTTGGCAGACTGCGCGTTGGTCATGGTCTCAATCGTGGTGAAGGTTTTGCTGGCAACCAGAAACAGGGTGCTGCCGGGTTTGAGGTGCGCCAAGGTAGCAGCCAATTCATGGCCATCCACATTGCTGACGAAATGCAGCCGCTTGCCCGAGGTGGCAAAGGCGTCCAGCGCCAGCACCGCCATTTGCGGCCCCAGGTCGGAGCCGCCAATACCGATGTTGACGACGTCGGTGATGGCGGCATCCGCACGCACCGCTTCGGCGTAGATCAGCATGGCGTCCAGCGTGTCGTGCACTTGGGTCAATGCCTGGGCTTCTTCAGCGCTGGCCGTGGCCGCATCGGACGGGGCGCGCAGCAGGGTGTGCCACACGGCGCGCTGCTCAGTGTTGTTGATGGGCACGCCCGCATACATGGCGTCGCGGTGCGCCAGCAAACCCGACTCGTGCGCGAGCTGAAACAAAAGTTCTTGGCTCGCGGCGTCGATCCGGTTCTTGGACAAGTCGGCAAACACCAGGGGCGCGGATTGGCTGAACCGGGCAAAGCGCTGGCCATCGGCGGCAAAAGCCTCGCGCAGGTCGAAGTCTTTGCCAGTGGCCTGGTAGGCAGCTTGCAATTGCGCCCAGGCGGGCGTGTGGTCACATCGGGTGCGGGTCATCATGCGGCGAGCAACAGGTGTTCAAGCTTGACGGCGTCCACGCAGAAGGCGCGGATGCCTTCGGCCAGTTTTTCGGTGGCCATGGCGTCTTCGTTGAGCGCAAAACGGAAGCTTTTCTCATCGAAATGCACAGGGGCAATGTCCATTTTTTGTGCCGCGCTTGCGCTCAGGCCCGCCGCCAATGGTGCATCGCTGGCCGACAGCAGCGCCAGCAGGTCGGGGCTGATGGTCAGCAAGTCGCAGCCCGCCAGCGCGGTGATTTGACCCACGTTGCGAAAACTCGCGCCCATCACCTCGGTGGCGATGCCGTGTTTTTTGTAGTAGTGGTAAATCTGCGCCACCGACTGCACGCCGGGGTCTTTAGCGCCTGCGTGGTCCGCCTCCACCCAGGCCGCACCGGCGGACTTTTTGTACCAGTCGTAAATACGGCCAACAAAGGGCGAGATGAGCTGCACCTTGGCCTGTCCACAAGCCACCGCCTGGCAGAACGAGAACAACAGAGTCAGGTTGGTGTGAATGCCCAACTGCTCCAAGCGGGCGGCAGCCTGAATGCCCTCCCAGGTGGCAGCGACTTTGATCAATACACGTTCTTTGGCAACACCTTGTGCCTGGTAGAGCGCAATCAGGCGCTGGCCGCGCGCCACGGTGGCCTCGGTGTCGAAACTCAGGCGGGCATCCACCTCGGTGGACACGCGCCCGGGAATGATGGACAGGATCTCGCAACCAAAGCGCACCAGCAAATGGTCCATCACCACATCGAGTGGCTGGCCCCGGTGCTGGGCGACCGTGGCGGCCAGCAGGGGCGCGTAGTCGGGCTTTTGCACCGCTTTGAGAATGAGCGAGGGGTTGGTCGTCGCGTCCTGGGGCTTGAAGGCGTCAAGCTGCTTGAAGTCGCCGGTATCGGCGACGACGGTGGTGTATTGCTTGAGCGCGTCGAGTTGGTTCATAGATTTTTCCAGGTCGGGAGGTGCAATTTGGCCAATGAAAGACCAGAGGCTTGAATTATCCGTGAAACAAAGTTACATTTGCAACCGCAATTTTATGTAACTTATCAACATCCACCCTTTTCGGACTTGTATGAGCTTTGACCTTGTTTTGTTTGGCGGCACCGGCGATTTGGTGTGGCGCAAATTGATGCCCGCCCTGTTTCAGGCCTTTCGCCACGGCACCTTGCCGGAGGGCGGCCGGATCATCGGCGTGGGGCGTGACAGTCTCTCGCACGCGCAATACCGCTCGCTCATCCAGTCGCGCTTTGACAAGGTGGACCTTGCCAAGCGCCCCAGCGCGGAAGAATTCGAGCGCTTCGCTGCGCTGTTGGAGTTTGTGCGCATGGATTTGTCCAAGCCCGCGGACTACGCAGGCCTCGCAAGCTGCCTGGCCGAACGCAAGGCAAACACCGTGGTGATGTATGTGGCCACCGCGCCGTCTTTGTTCACCACCGTGTGCGAGCAACTGGCCGCCGCCGGCCTCAACACCCCGCAAACCCGGGTGGTGTTGGAAAAGCCCCTGGGCCACGACCTGGCATCGAACCGCGCCATCAACCAAACGGTGCGGCGCTTCTTTGAAGAAAAGCAGGTGTTCCGCATTGACCACTATCTGGGCAAACCCGCGGTGCAAAACTTGTTTGCGTTGCGCTTTGGCAATGCCTTGTTCGAGCCCCTGTGGCGGCGCGAGCACATCGCCAACATTCAGATCACGATAGCCGAAGACCTGGGCGTCGAGAGCCGGGGCGGGTTTTATGAGACCACCGGCGCGCTGCGCGACATGGTGCAAAACCACGCGCTGCAACTGCTGTGCGCCATTGGCATGGAGCCGCCCATCAACGCCCATGCGGATGCGATCCG
>CAIWRE010000488.1 GCA_903914985.1 uncultured beta proteobacterium
GTTGCCCACGGCGCATGCGCCCAAGAAAAAAGCCGCTGACCTTTGCAGACCAGCGGCTTTTTGATTCAATTTTGGTGGTGATAGGTGGATTTGAACCACCGACATCAGCATTATGAATGCTGCGCTCTAACCAACTGAGCTCTATCACCGAAGGCGCTACTTATAGCCAAAACCGCCACGCCCCTTGGCGCGGCCTGCTAGCGGTGGGTGAAGACCGGCGCGCGCTTGGCCATGAAGGCGTCCATGCCCTCTTTCTGGTCGGCCGTGGCAAACAGGGCGTGAAACAGGCGGCGCTCAAAGTGCACGCCGTCAGACAAGCCACTCTCAAAGGCGCGGTTCACGCTTTCTTTGGCGGCCATGGTGGCGATGTGCGAAAAGCCTGCAATCGTCAGCGCCGCTGCCAGCACCTCGTCCATCAGAGTGGCCAAGGGCACGACGCGGCTCACCAGCCCGGCGCGTTCGGCCTCGGTGGCATCCATCATGCGAGCGGTCAGCGCCATGTCCATGGCCTTGGCCTTGCCCACCGCGCGCGGCAGACGCTGTGTGCCGCCTGCGCCCGGAATCACGCCGAGTTTGATTTCGGGCTGACCGAAGCGCGCGTTGTCCGCCGCGATGATGAAGTCGCACATCATGGCCAGCTCACAGCCGCCGCCCAGTGCAAAGCCGCTCACCGCGGCAATGACCGGTTTGCGGACGTTGCGAATGGTTTCCCAGTTGCGCGAGATGTAGTTGGCGCCATAGGCGTCGGCAAAGCTGTACTTGGCCATGGCGGCAATGTCGGCGCCGGCGGCAAAGGCTTTCTCGCTGCCGGTGATCACCGCGCAACCCAGCGCGGGGTCCGCGTCATAGGCCAGGAGTGCAGCACCCAGCTCGTCCATCAACTGGTCGTTGAGCGCATTGAGCTGCTTGGGGCGGTTGAGCGTGATGATGAGGACTTTGTCGCCTTCGGTACGGGTGGTGATGCATTCGTAAGTCATGGTGCGGGCCGCTGGTTGGAGTAAACGCCACTATAACCAGCGCCCTAAGCGCCCAGGGCAGACGCATCCAGGTAGGGCGCAATGTTCTGAATAGCGCGGTTGACGTAGTTTTCTTTCTCGCCCACCGGTGCCACGTAGTGCAGCGCGGCGCGGGCCTCGTCTTCGCCCGCCATGCGGGCGATGATCCACGCCGCCAGGTACTGCGATGCAAAGCACCCGCCCGCCGTGGCCACGTTGCCTGCGGCAAAAAAGGGCCGGTTCAGTACCTGCACACCAGCCCCTTGCACCCAGGGTTTGGTAATAAGGTCGGTGCAGGCTGGCACAGCGTCCAGCAAACCCAGCTTGGCCAAGACCAGCGTACCCGAGCACTGCGCGGCTATCAACTGCCGGGTGGGGTCGAGGCGCAACTGCGCCATGAGCGCAGGGTTGCCGACCACCTCGCGCGTTTGCATGCCACTGCCGACAATGACGGCATCGGCCGCAGCAACCTCGGCCAGCGACGACTGCGCATGCACCACCACACCGTTCATGGACGTGACGGTGGGCTCGGGGCAGCACAGACTCACACGCCAGTCGGGCCGCTTGACCCGGTTGAGCACGCCCAGCGCAATGAGCGAGTCGAGTTCGTTAAAGCCTTGGAAGGTGAGGATGGCGATGTGCATGGTGTTGGCTATTGGCCTTTGGAACTGCCTGCGTACTTTGAAATATTAAGCGAATGGCTCTGTCATTTATACCGATCAGAAAATCATCCTCGTCATTTCATCATCGCAAAACTTCTCCGCGAATTTTGATTATATCGTATATCAAAATATGATCAATAAATTATGCGAACTCAAAAATTACCAGCATCATGCCGAATCGCGGTTATGGATTAAACTGATTCAAGAAAATTTTTCAAAAACTATTCTTCGGCTGATGAATTAGATCAAGTTAATTTTTACATACGCAATAAATAATGATCGCAATGCCAGAACATAAGGAGAATAAATCATGATTGCGGTATTTAAATATCGTCACACGTTAACGACCGAATACACTCCATGAACAAAATGGGATTTCATAACTCCAACATGGTGAACTCAACCAGATTCTTAACACCTCTATACGATGGAAAGCCAACTCCTATTAAGGCAATGGCTGGCACAAGGGATATTTGTCTTCTGACTCAAAAAAAAATTTATGGCCCTTCGCTCCTTAAGCGGTAAGGTACATTAATATTCTCCCCCCCAACAAACCTTGCCTCAATGCCCATTAGGCCTTCGACCGAATACTGCTTCTCCTCTAGTCTTTGCGCGACCCAGCTCCAAAATTCTTTGAGTGCGCCTAACTGACTCAAGTCAGGGGATATAACGGCCCCCGCCCACCGACCAATAGCGATAGGGCGCGAATTTGCAGCGTGGTGCGCATGCACGGTAATGTATTCTTGCTTGTCACCTGATTGCCACATTGCGGAAGGGGCATGACCAGCATGAACCATCTGATTAATCACGTGCCGAACCCGGGTTTCGAGAATGTTTTCCGAATAGTCGCGTCGGTACATATCGAGTGTAAGAACAGTCACCACCGTCCCTGACACAACCTCCTGAATAACCACCAGCAAGCTACTATCATCCGGACTCCAAAGAAGTCTATGAATAATATTGGACGCGGCAGAGGTGCCAATTTTCTTCCCTAGGCCTTCATCCATTAAGCCGACCAACTTGGCAGGGGCGATTTCGAAGCGCTCAAGTACGCGCTCACTTGCATGACGGGATAATGTCGCTAAAGGAAGAGGCATCAGACAAAAATTTCGCACTACTTTAGTTAAAAACTTCCAATGAAGTGGCTAAATCTCCAAAAAC
>CAIWRE010000489.1 GCA_903914985.1 uncultured beta proteobacterium
ACCACCGGAAGCCAGCAGGCGCTGGACCTGATTGGCAAGACCATGATCTCGCCCGGCGACAAAGTGATTGTCGAAGCCCCTACGTTTCTGGCCACCATCCAATGCTTCCGTTTGTATGGCGCGCATTTGATTGGTGCCCCGATTGACGCGCACGGCGTGGACGTGGACCGCTTGGAGCAACTGATAGCCGAACACAAGCCCAAGCTGGTCTATCTGATCCCGACCTTTGGCAACCCCAGCGGCGCCACCCTGAGTCTGGAGCGCCGCCTGCGCGTGCTGGAACTCGCTGCACGCACCCGGACCCTGATCGTCGAGGACGATCCCTACGGCGAGCTGTACTTTGACCAGGCGCCGCCACCCAGCCTGCTGGCCCTCAGCGACCGCGTGCCCGGCAGCCGCGACTACCTGGTGCACTGCGGCAGTTTGAGCAAAATTTTGAGCCCCGGCTTGCGCGTGGGCTGGATGATTGCGCCGCCCGAATTGCTGGCCCGCGCCACCATGTGCAAGCAGTTCAGCGACGCCCACACCAGCAACTTGACCCAGGCCATTGGTGCCCACTACCTGACCCTGGGGCGCCTGGACGCCGCGCTGCGTGTGGTGCGCAGTACCTATGCCGAGCGCGCCCGTGTGATGGCGGCAAGCCTGCAGCGCACGCTAGGCGCGGCAATCGCCTTCAATGCGCCCGAAGGTGGCATGTTTTTCTGGGCGCGCCTGACCGGTGCCAACGGCGGCCCGGTCAACGCCGCCGACTTTGCCAAGCGCGCCATTGACCAGCTGGTGGCCTTTGTGCCCGGTGCGCCGTTTTATGCCCATGACGCCGACACCGCCACTTTGCGCCTGAGCTTTGCCACCGCGGACGTGGCCAAGATCGAAGAAGGCATCGCCCGATTGGGTGCCGCTTTGTGATCCACGCCGCGTCCCCGTCTGCCGAGGCGGCCATCGAGGCCGAGGCCTTGTCGCACGTCGAGCTGGGCGCGGTCCTGTGTTTTGTGGCCGGGGCCATCAATGCGGGTGGGTTTTTGGCGGTGGGCATGTACACCTCGCACATGAGTGGCGTGGTCTCGTCCATGGCCGACAACGCGGTGCTGGGGAGCTGGTTGCTGGTGTGGATCGGGTTGTGGTCGCTGCTGGCTTTTATCGGCGGCGCCATGACGACTGCGCTGATGGTGCGCTGGGCCCTGCGGCGCAATTTGCGCAGCGCCTACAGCCGGCCGTTGCTGGTGGAAGCAATTTTGTTGCTGGTGTTCGGCATTTTCGGCGCGGCTATTGACGCCCACAGCATGGCCCTGGTGCCCTACACCGTGGTGTTGCTGTGCTTCATCATGGGCTTGCAAAACGCGGTGATCACCAAGCGCTCCAACGCGGAGATTCGCACCACCCACATCACCGGCCTGGTGACCGACCTGGGCATTGAGTTGGGCAATTTGTTTTACGTGAACCGCAGCTTTCCGGATGCGCCCAAGGTGCGTGCCAACCGCACCAAGATCGGCAATCACCTCAAACTCTTGCTGAGTTTTATCCTAGGCGCGCTTACCGGTGCCTGGGGCTTTAAAGCCGTGGGCTACAGCGCCACGGTGGTGCTGGCGCTGATTTTGGTGATGCTGGTTGTGCGGCCTTTGTGGTTTGACTTTCAGGCTTGGCGCGCACGCTTGCTGGGCCGCAGCTAATGGGACTCGACCGCCGGCAACTCCTGCGCTGGGCCAGTAAGGCAGGTGCGGCGTATTGGTTGCCTGCCCATGCCTGGAGCCAAACGCGCCTCAGCCAAGACCCTTTTTACTGCGGCGTGGCCAGCGGCTCGCCGACGGCCGACGGCGTGGTGCTGTGGACCCGGTTAGAC
>CAIWRE010000490.1 GCA_903914985.1 uncultured beta proteobacterium
CGCCTGCGACTCGTAGCCCGCCAGAAACAGGTAAGCATCCAGGTGCTGCGCAAAGTCGGCCAGCGTGTGGCACAGCGGGGGTGTGACGCCGTCGAGGCGGTACAGACGCATGTGCTCAAAGTCGCTGACCAAAAGGTACTCAGGCAGCTCCACGTCTCGCAGGCCGGGCAGGTAGTCGGTGGCTTGCTGGTAGGCCTTGTCCAGGTCTTCTCCACGCGACTTCATTTCAATCAAGAGCTTGCCTGGATAAAAGCCGTCGATGCGACCACGCCCTCCACCGAGCTTTTTGACGCGCTGCTCAAAACTGACCAGGCGCTTGTTAGAAAACCCAAAGACATCGCACAAACCACGGATGAAGTCTTGCGCTTCGCCGAGCTCGTACTTTGCGTCCGCAAAGTCTTTGGCGAAGTGGTTTGCGCGATGAAAAATTTCAGCGTGGTTGAGCGTGACGGCCATCCAGAGATACTATTTGCAATTTCTGAATGATTTACGTTTTATGAATTAAAAACTCCGAAAAATTGAGCGCCTGCCAGTGCCCGCCCATGGCAATCCACGCGCCATGAAAAACACAAAAAACAAAACTACGCGACAAGAAAAAATGAAATTAGTTATTTCGTTTGAAAAAAGTGAATATCATGGCGCCTTGCTCCGGTTGCGCGAACCCTACCTCCATCGAACTCTTATGTTGGCCTTCCATCCGTATGACGGACTTTTGCGTGCGCAAAGCTGCGCCCACGCCATGCCTGTGAAGGTAGCCCATGCTGTTTGACCACTGCGCACAGTGCCAACGTTGCTGCCATGTGGATGCAGGGTTTCCTGCATTGGAAGTCACACTCACCAAGCAGGAAAAAAAAGGGCTGGGCAGTGTTTGTATCGAAGGCAATTGCGAGCACCTGGGCACTGCAGGATGCACTTTGGGTGACGCCAAACCCCTGAGCTGCAAGCTCTACCCTTTGGCCTACAACCCCAAAGCCAAATCGTATTTCTTTGATACTGATTGCCCCTTGATGCCGGCTTACCAGGCGCAGCTCGCCGACCCGGGCAGCGAAGCGTCACGCCACCTGAACCAGATGGAACAAGCGATCCAGGTGCTGTCCGAGACCGATCCTGCTTTTCTGCGTGCCAACTACAAGGTGGATGCGTATTACTTTGATCTTGCGCCTTTGAGCCGCACCACACAGGTGAAGAAAGCCCCGGCATGAACAGCGACTTTCATCCACAGGACTCGGGCGGCGACGTCCAGCACAGCGCAGGCTGGGCCGTCACCAGTGGTGAGCCGGTGGTGCAAACATTGCACCACCAAAGTTGGAACGCGGACAACCTGTGCGTGGAGAGCTTTCACGAAGAGACCCGCTACTACACCAGCCGCTGGGACGCCCTGTGCCCCTACATCGACGTCACGCCGGAGATGCTGGCCATGGCGCGCAAACCTTTCATCGTCTACGCACTGCCCCCCGAGGGCAATTACGGCGTGCCGATCAACGACAAATACGGGCTGGTGCATGCCGGCTCCGAGGCGTTTTGGCAAGACGAGCGACGTGCACGCAAGTTCAAAGAGCTGGACAAACTCAACAAACACTTTACCGTGACCGAACAACTGGTGCCTGGCAAGGACATCACCGTCGAGCAGGTCTTTGCGCTGGGCAGCGAGCACTTTGACGCGTATGAAATCCATGCGCAAGAGATCGAAGGCTTTGTCGACTATGTTCGTGATCTGGACGTTTTGATATTGCAAGTGCATGCCGACAACGGCGACCTGGTGCTGACCGACGTGTCCATGGTTCTGCCCGAGCGCAACCAGGTCTACGGCAGCTTTTGCCAGTGGAATACCGACTACAAAAACCGCTCGCCCGGCATTTATGCCTGCCTGCTTGCGGCACGCTGGACCGCCAAAAATGGCTACCGGTATTACAACTTGGGGCCGGTGGGTGACTATGGATACAAGTCGCTTTTTGTGACCGATTTTGAACCGATCTACGCGTTGGCGATCACAGACGCCAACCACGCATTGGCGCTGGACCCGTCTTCCCCCCTGCATACGGATTTCAGTCCCTCGCAGTGGAACCAGGTGTACCGCGAGCCGCCCGCCTGAAGGCGGGAACAGCAATCTATTTGCCGAAAATGTGAACGGCGTTGAAGTTGATGTCGTAGTCCATCATCAATTCTTCGCCCGCTTTGATATCGCACAGCGTAATGAGCTGGCCATTCTTCTTGTACACCACGTTGGGGGTTTTAGAGTGGTTCAGGTAGACCGCCATGTTCATGGAGTTCAGGCCGATGCTGGGAACATAAACATGGTCGTCGTCGTAGTAGCAAAACATCTCAATTTCCTTGCGCACGCCGCGTGGCAGGGTCTTGATTTCTTTGTGCGTGTACTTGATTTCGTCAAACTTCAGGCGCGCACGCAAAGGGTTGACCCCTTTGGGAATGGCTCGCATGGCAAAGACGCCAATGCCATGCACAGGCGACACGCCCAGGTGGCAATACACCTCTTGGCTGAGATGCTCGAAAAGCTTTTTCTTGGAAATTGGCATGGGGTGCGCTACAGAAAGTAATGTTGAGTGAAGTAAGCCGCGGCAAAGCTACATTGGGAATAGTACACCGCGCTCCGCCGAAAGACAGACCCCTTAGTTCTACCTGGGAGATCGACATGAAAAAACTATTTACCAACGACTACCTGATTGAGGAGAATTTTCTCAGTCCGGACCTGTGCGAACGTTGGGAACAGAAAATATTTCGCAATCTGGACATATTCGGTGCCGACGTAGAGCCGTTGTACGGGCAGTTCGCGGCCTACTATGGAATGATTGAAGCGGGTCTAAATGAAAGCTATTACCGCTTCGCCGAGAAACACAACAAGTACCTGCTCAAGGAGTTTCCAGAGGTTGCAGACATTATTTCGCGGGCCGGGCGCCTGATACTCACCCACTCCGGGCTCAAACCTGATGCCTTGCCAGTGGTGCCGCGCGACAAAAAGTATTTTCAAATCGGGGGATTTAACCTGCAACTGCGCAGCTGGAACCTTTACAACATCCACACTGACACCGAAGGTCTGCTGCAATACCCGGCCAGCATTTTTGAGGAAAAAACGCGGGCCTATTCCTGCGTGGTGTCGATCAAGCGCACCGACCAGCATAGCCACCACCGGGGCGGCGACCTCGATATCTGGCGCCAGCGCGTACTCGCCCACGAGCTGGACGACTTTTACAAGCGCGATGGCTTTTCAGCCAAATCCAACAAACTGCGGGTAAAAGTGCCCTACAAGGTGGGCAATATGGTGCTATTTGACAGCTTCATGCCCCATGTGGTGATTCCCTTCAAAGTCAAAAAGAAGGACGATCGCCGCATTTCCTTTGTGGTGCATTTCAATTACCGTGCAAAGACCGAGCGAAACCCGTTTGCGCACCTGGAATACTGGTACTGAGCTGCTGCAGCCCGGTGGGGCCCACTGCGTCGAAGCTTTGCTCCAGCAGGTCGGCACTGCGGGTGTGCACTGACACCACACTGCTTGCACGCGTGCCGTAGTCGGGCGTTCGCACAAACACAGGGGCCAGTGCCCGCTCGCGCTCCAAGCCAATGCCCGTGGCAGGCAAGTCGGCATCCGCAACGGGTGTCTGGTCAGCAAGGAGCTGCAGCAATTGCTGCATGGGCGGATGCTCTTGCGATGCCAGCTTTGCGACCGCCTGCTTGAGTTGCAGCAGCTTGGGCCACGGAGTGTTGAATCCTGCGTTGGATACCGCGCCCACGCCTGGCGCGCACACCACGGTGCGTCCGCTGTGGCTCTCAAACCCGCGCAAGTCCGTGCCGTCAAACACCAGCAAATTGAAGGGGTTGTAACTATGCGCGGTAGGGCGCAGTCGCTCCAAATAAGCGTCTGCCGATTCGTCGGACCGCAAGAATTCCGGCACCAGTTCACCGCGTGACACCGCGTCGGGGCGCACCAGCGAAAGATCACGAAAGTTGGTAATGGCCGCAAAGCGGAACCGGGGGCCGTTGTGCCCAAGCCCCAGCCATGTTCCACCGGCCTGCTCGTCTTTGCCCGCCAGCACCCGGCCGCAGGGCCAGGCATGCAGCGCCAACGTCGGGCGGGCGTAGAGCTCGTCGCGGTTGGCCAGCACCAGCAGCGGCAGTGCGCTGCCGGGCTGCCAGTTCCAGGCGATCAGGCACATGCCTATGCGCCTGCGACTGGTTTAGAAGTTGAGCGCGCGCTTGTCCACCGCCAAGGCTGCTTCCTTGGTCGCTTCCGACAGCGAGGGGTGGGCATGGCAGATGCGCGCAATGTCTTCGCTGCTCGCGCGAAACTCCATAGCGACCACCGCCTCGGCGATCAATTCGCTGGCCATGGGGCCGACGATATGCACGCCCAGAATTTCGTCGGTCGCCGCGTCGGCCAGAAACTTCACCATGCCGGTGGTGTCGCCCAAAGCGCGGGCGCGGCCATTGGCCAGGAAAGGGAAAGTGCCCGCCTTGTAGGCCACGCCATCGGCCTTGAGTTGCTGCTCGGTGCGGCCCACCCAGGCGATCTCGGGGCTGGTGTAAATGACCCAGGGAATGGTGTTGAAATTGACATGACCATGCTGGCCGGCGATGCGCTCGGCCACCGCCACCCCCTCTTCTTCGGCCTTGTGCGCCAGCATCGGGCCGCGCACCACGTCACCCACTGCCCAGACGCCCGGAAGGCTGCTGCGGCAGTCAC
>CAIWRE010000491.1 GCA_903914985.1 uncultured beta proteobacterium
ACCCACAAATAGCGGCCCAGCACCGAAGTCTGGTTCATCAAGCGCAGGGCATGCGTCAAACCCCGCGGTTGTTGCAGGATGCGTAAAAAGGTTTGGCGGTTCACCGGATCACTGCGGAACTTGCTGTTCATGATCGGGCGCACGTTGTACAAGGCACGCAGCGTGCGCGCGGACAAACCTTTGGTCCCCACGGTGGATTCGTACAGCTCAAAGGTTTCCAAAATCGCATGCGGATGGCGCTGGTACAGGTCATCGCTGGCGACTTCGATCAGCCCGGATTTGTCAAAGAAACGTTCATTCAAAGGCCGCAATGCGGTGCGAACTTCGCCGCGTTGGGTGCGCAAATGGTCTTCGATGTTGAGCAGCAAAATCTGATTCAACTGCGTCACCGCTTTGGCTGCCCAGTAATACTCGCGCATCAGCTTCTCGCTGGCACGCTGGGCCAGACGGCCGTCAGGCGTTTGCTCGGCGCTGAAACCAAAAGATTCGGCCACAGCCGTTTGCAGGTCAAACACCAGACGGTCTTCGCGCCGCTTGGAGATGACGTGCAGCCGCGCGCGGATCAAACTCAGCAAAGCCTCATTGCGTTTGATTTGCCGGGCCTCCAGCGCGGTGGCCAGTCCTTTGCGGGCCAAATCGTCCCAGCTGTCGCCCAGACCTGCTGCACGGGCCACCCACAAGATGATTTGTAAATCGCGCAAACCCCCTGGTGACTCTTTGCAATTGGGCTCCAAGGCATAGGGCGTGTCTTCAAACTTGGTGTGGCGCTGTCGCAGCTCCAGGGTTTTTGCCACAAAAAAAGCGTGCGGGTCCATGGCCGCGGCGTACTGCTTTTCAAATTGCTGGAACAGTATTTTTTGGCCACTGACCCAGCGCGCTTCCAGCAAAGAGGTCTGCACCGTGATGTCTTTGGCCGATTCGGCCAGGCATTCGCTGACCGTGCGCACACTGGAGCCGATTTCCAGGCCGCAGTCCCAGCAACTGCCAATGAATTTTTCCAGTTGTGCCTTCAGGGCCTCGTTCCCTTCGGGGCTCACGCCTTCGGGCAGCAACACCAGCACGTCCACATCCGAGTGCGGGAACAGCTCGCCTCGCCCATAACCGCCCACCGCCACCAAGGTCAACGCCGCGTCCAGATCGGCTTGTTGCCACAGGTCAATCAGCAAGCGGTCGACCAAGCGGGTCAGCCGAACCAGCGCGCCATGCAGGCCACGCCAAGAAGCGCCGCTGCCGGCAATGGCTTGCAGCACCTCGGCTTTGTCGCTCTTGAAGGCGGAGCGCAGCTCGGCGATCGCGCTCATGGCATCAGGCTGGGATGAAAGCCGGGATCGGCGGACTGCCGGCCGACAGGGTCAGAACTTCGTAGCCGGTTTCGGTGACCACCACCGTGTGCTCCCACTGCGCTGACAAAGAATGGTCTTTGGTGACGATGGTCCAGCCATCGCCCATTTCTTTGATGTCCCGTTTGCCGGCATTGATCATGGGCTCGATGGTGAACACCATGCCGGGGACCAACTCTTCCATGGTGCCGGGCCGGCCGTAGTGCATGACCTGCGGTTCTTCATGGAAGCCGC
>CAIWRE010000492.1 GCA_903914985.1 uncultured beta proteobacterium
ACACCACGGCGGGCCAGGCCACGACCTGCAACACCCACCATGCCTGGGCACGTGTCCCACAGGAACCCACCGCCACCGAGCGCATTCGCCTGAAGGACCGCGCCCGGGCATTGCTGCAAGAAAAAAATGCGGTGATGGTGTCCCACTACTATGTTCATCCGGATTTACAGGACCTGGCGGACGAAACCGGAGGCATCGTCGCCGACTCCCTGGAAATGGCGCGTTTTGGGCGCGACCACAAGGCACAAATCCTGGTGGTTTCCGGCGTGCGCTTCATGGGCGAAACCGCCAAGATTCTGTCACCCGAAAAGCGCGTGCTGATGCCTGATCTGGATGCCACGTGCTCGCTGGACCTGGGTTGCCCGGTGGATGCGTTCAACGCCTTTTGCAACGCCCACCCGGACCGCACTGTGGTGGTCTATGCGAACACCAGTGCCGCCGTGAAAGCCCGGGCCGACTGGGTGGTGACGTCGAGCTGTGCGCTGGACATCGTGAACGCACTCAAAGCCGCAGGGCAGAAGATTCTCTGGGCACCCGACAAACACCTGGGCGCTTACATTCAGCGCGAAACCGACGCTGACATGGTGTTCTGGCAGGGCGCGTGCATCGTGCACGACGAATTCAAAGCCTTTGAGCTGCAGGCGCTGATGGCCGAACACCCCAAGGCCAAGGTCCTCGTGCACCCCGAGTCGCCCGCCGATGTGGTGGCGCTGGCCGACGCGGTGGGCTCGACCTCGGCCATTTTGAAAGCCGCGCAAACGCTGGACGCCGATACCTTTATCGTGGCCACCGACAACGGCATGCTGCACAAATTGCGCGCGCTCAACCCCGGCAAAACCTTTATCGAAGCGCCCACGGCGGGCAACAGCGCGACCTGCAAGAGCTGCGCCCACTGCCCCTGGATGGCCATGAACGGTCTGGCCGGTGTGGCACGCGTGCTGGAAACCGGAGTGAACGAGGTGTTTGTCGATCCGGCGCTGGGCCTGCGCGCGCGCTTGCCGATTGACCGTATGCTGGCCTTTACCGCCGCGCTCAAAAATGGCCAGCCCACTGCTGGGCTGGTGCCAAACATCGGAGCGGCTTAAACCGCTGAACTTGTTGCGCCCAAGCCCCGGGCACTGAGGCGCAGCACCCGGTCGGCTTTTTCGGTGGCCGCTGCGGAGTGCGTGACCAGTACCAAGGACGCACCATGCAGGCGCGTTTGCGCGACCAGGGCGTCCATCACCACCGCTGCTGTCTCAGGGTCCAGGTTGCCGGTGGGCTCGTCCGCCAAAATTAATCTCGGGTTGTGGACCAGCGCGCGGGCAATGGCCACGCGCTGCAATTGGCCGCCACTGAGCTGCTGCGGCAAACGTGCCCCCAAGCCCTCCAGGCCCACCGCCTTCAGCATGGCGGTCACGCGCACCGCGTCGGGTCGACCCAGCAGCAGCAAGGGCAGGGCCACGTTTTGCGCCACATCCAAATGGGGCAACACGTGGAAAGCCTGAAACACAAAGCCGATTTTTTCCCGCCGCAGTGTCGCGCGCTGGTCGTCGCTTAAAGCGCCCACATCCACGCCGTCCAGGTGCACGCTGCCGCTGTCCCAGGGGTCCAAGCCCGCCATGCAGTTGAGCAGGGTCGATTTGCCCACGCCCGATTCGCCCATGAGCGCTACAAACTCGCTCGGCGCTACGCTCAAGCTCACGTGACTGAACACGGCGGTGCTGCCGTAGTGCTTGGACAGGTCATGCACCTGCAATGTCATGGTGCACGTTCCAGAAGTTGGTTCACGGTTTGCAGTACCTGGCTCAGCGCATCCGGTGCATCGCAGGCAATCACGTGGCGCTGCGGCATGGAGCGCAGCCAGGTGATCTGGCGCTTGGCGAGTTGGCGGGTGGCAAAAACACCTTTGTCGCGCAACTCGGCTTGGGGCGAATGGCCGTCGAGCACCTCCCACACCTGGCGGTAGCCCACGCAGCGCATGGACGGCAGGTCCGGGTGCAGATCGCCTCGCGCGCGCAGGGCTTGCACCTCCTCCACCAGGCCTGCCGCCAGCATCTGGTCAAAGCGCTCGGCGATCCGGGTATGCAGCCATGCGCGGTCCGTGGGTTCCAGCGAAATCAGGGGGGCTGCATCGGCCGCAGCATCGTCAGAAGTGCGGCTTTGGCGGGCATGAAAGTGCGATAAGGGCAAGCCCGAGATGCGAAACACCTCCAGCGCACGCTGGATGCGCTGGCTGTCGGCGGGCGCCAGGCGCGCAGCGGTGACGGGGTCCACGCGCGCCAGTTCGGCATGCAGGGCAGGCCACCCTTGGGCTTGCGCCTGCGCTTCAATCTCGGCGCGGAGGCTGGCGTTGGCCGCGGGCATGGGGTCAATGCCGTCCATGAGTGCTTTGAAGTACAGCATGGTGCCACCCACCAGCAGCGGGAGTTTGCCGCGCGCGCTGATGGACTCAATCAAGGCCGTGGCATCGGTCACAAATTCGGCTGCGCTGTAGGCCTGAAGCGGGTCGCGGATGTTGATCAAGTGGTGCGGCACTGCGGCCAGCTCGGTAGCGCTGGGTTTGGCCGTGCCCACGTCCATGCCGCGGTAGACGAGCGCCGAATCCACACTGATGATTTCGCAGTCGTGGGCTTGGGCAATGGCCAGCGCAGCAGCGGTTTTACCTGCGGCGGTGGGGCCCGCCAGGCCGATGTGAAAGGGCAGTGCAGCCGAGGTGCTCATGGATGGTCCTCGCCAGCCCCCAGGTGTGCAGAGGCCACTTTGCGCAAGAGCAACAGCAATCCCGCGCCTGCCACGGTCAAGCCGAGCACCAGCGCAAGCCAAAACCCGGCGGCCATCATGGGCTGCGCCGGAAACCATGGCAGTGCCCGCAGCCAGTCGGGCGCCCAGTGCGGCGCAATGCCCAGCACATAGCCCAGCGGCAGCGATACCACCCAAAACGCCAGCAATTGCACGCGCATCGGGGCCCGGGTGATCTTGTAGCCGCGAATGGCGCCTGCGGTGACGACTTGCGCGGCATCCGACAGCTGAAACACCGCAGCCAGCAGCAAGAGCTCGGCAGTCAAGGCAATGACCACCACGTCGTCGGTGTAGAGACTGGAGATCTCGACGCGCCACCAGGCAATCAGGGTGGCCGACACGAGCGCCAAGCCCAGGCCCAGTGCCACGCCCGTCCAGGCGCGAAACCGGGCCGCGCGGGCGTCCCCGGCACCCAGCGCATGGCCTACGCGGGTCAGCACGGCCACGCTCAAACTCAGCGGCACCATAAAAATCAGCGAGGTGAAGTTCAACGCAATCTGGTGGGCCGCCACCTGGCTGCTGCCAAAGCGTGCCACCAGCAAAGCAATCAAGGCAAAGGCGCTGGTCTCTGCAAAATAGGTCACACCGATGGGCAGGCCCAGATGCAGCAAGCTGCGCAGCTTGGGCAAGTGCGGCCATTCCCACTGCGCCAGGGGCCAGGTGCTGGCAAACGCCGGGCTGCGGCGCAACCACCACAGCAGACCGCCTAAATTGGCCCAGACGCACAACATGGTGGCCCAGGCGCTGCCCAAGCCGCCCAGCGGCGCAAAGCCCCCGTTGCCGAACACCAGCAGCCAGTTGATGAAGATGTTGAGCAGCAGCGCACCGAGCGCCACCACCATCATGGGTTTGGTTTGTCCCATGCTTGCGCTGTAGCCGTAGAGGACTCGGTACGCCGCAAAGGCAGGCAATGCAACACTGGTAATGCGCACAAAGCCCACGGCCACCAGGTGGGTCTCCGGCTCGAGCGCCATCCAGTCAAATACCAGAACGCTGAGCTGCAGAACCGCAGCGCCTATCAGCCCCAGAAACAGACTTTTCCACAGCGCCTGACGCACCAGGTGGGGAATCTCATCCAGTTCCTCGGCACCTACATGGTGGGCCACCATCGGGTTGACCGACATCATGACGCCCATCAGGGTGATGATGACCATGTTCCACACCGAGACGCCCAGCGACACGCCTGCCAGGTCTTGCGCCGTGGTGTGGCCCACCATGGCGACGTCGGCAACCGACATGCCCACGTTGGCCAGTTGCCCGACCAGAATGGGCCAGGCCAAAAGCCACAAGGCTTTGGTTTCTGCCCGCAGAGAGAGCGCATCTAAAGCGGAAACCGTGCGCTCAGGCTGTGTGGACATACGAACGGATCCTGACGCTTAGCGCCCGCGCAGAAAGAGCTTGTCCAAATCGGCAATGGTGACGGAGCGCCAGGTGGGGCGACCGTGGTTGCACTGGTCGCTGCGCTCGGTGCGCTCCAT
>CAIWRE010000493.1 GCA_903914985.1 uncultured beta proteobacterium
CATCACGCCGCCCAATGGGATGTAACCACTGGTAATGGCCTTAGCGAATGTCACCAGGTCGGGCTTGTAGCCGAATTTTTCGAAGGCGAACCAGTGCCCCACCCGCCCGAAAGCGCAAATGACTTCGTCGCTGACCAGCAGGATGCCGTACTTGTCGACGATGCGCTGAATCTCCGGCCAATAGGTCGCCGGCGGAATGATGACGCCCCCGGCCCCTTGCACCGGCTCGCCAATGAATGCCGCCACTTTCTCCGGGCCGATTTCCAGAATTTTTTGCTCCAGCCAACCCGCCGCTCGCAGCCCGAACGCATCACTGGACTCACCCGGCAGCGCTTTTTCAAAGTAGTAGGGCTGCTCAATGTGCGTGATGTTGGGAATCGGCAGGTCGCCCTGGGCATGCATGCCGCTCATGCCGCCCAGCGACGCGCCAGCCATGGTGCTGCCGTGGTAGCCGTTGACGCGACCAATGATGACTTTGCGCTCAGGTTGCCCCAACAGATCCCAGTAGCGCCGCACCATGCGCACATTGGAGTCATTGCTCTCACTGCCACTGGACGAATAAAACACATGATCAAAACTGCGGTCACCCACCGTGGGTGCCAAGGAAGCCAACTTGGCCGCCAAGGTAGCGGCAGGCACGTTGGTGGTTTGGAAAAAGCTGTTGTAGTAGGGCAGCTGCATCATTTGGGTGTGCGCAGCGTCGGCAAGCTGTTTGCGGCCATAACCCACATTGACGCACCACAGGCCGCTCATGGCGTCGAGCATGCGCCGGCCCTCGGAGTCCCAAACGTAAATGTCTTTGGCCCCGGTGATGACGCGGGCGCCGCGGCTATTGAGATCTTTGAAATCCGTAAAAGGATGCAAGAAGTGCGCGCTGTCCATGGCTTGGATGTGCTGGGTATTGACGGCGGTAGTGGTCATAAGCGTGAGGTGGTAATAAACAACTAAAACGACGGTGGCTTGGGCTTAGACGTGGAGCAGCAAGTGTTCGCGTTCCCATGGAGAAATCACTTTCATGAACTCGTCGAACTCCAATTCCTTGATCTCCGAGTAGACGGTAATAAATTCTTTGCCCAGCACCTCGTGCAAATCGGACTCTCGACGCAGCCAGTCCAGCGCCTCGCCCAGACTTCTTGGGAGCGCATAGGGCGCCAAATAGGCGTCGCCCTTCATCTCGGGCTTGGGCATGATCTTGTTCTTGATGCCCAGGTAGCCGCAGGCCAAGGTCATGGCCATGGCCACGTAGGGGTTGGCGTCCGAACCAATCACCCGGTTCTCCACGCGCCGCGCTGCAGGGCTGGAAATGGGGGAACGGATGCCGACTGTGCGGTTGTCGTAACCCCATTCGATATTGATGGGCGCTGCCGAATTGCGGCTCAGACGGCGATAGCTGTTCACGTAGGGGGCCACCAGCACCATGGCTGCAGGGATATAGCGCTGCAGGCCGCCGATGTAATGCATAAACATCTCGGACGGTGTGCCATCTGGATTGCTAAAGACGTTTTGCCCGCTGGCAATGTCCACCAGGCTTTGGTGCACATGCATGGCGCTGCCCGGCTCGCCCGCAATGGGCTTGGCCATGAAGGTTGCATACATGTCGTGGCGCAGTGCCGCCTCGCGTACGGTGCGCTTGAAGAAGAACACCTCGTCCGCCAAACCGAGCGGCTTGTTGTGGAAG
>CAIWRE010000494.1 GCA_903914985.1 uncultured beta proteobacterium
CCATCAGGCCAAACGACGGCGTGTAGGCGTTGGTCAGATCTGAAAACAATGAGCCACCTGGCTGAGTTGCCAAGGGGCGCAAGAGCTTACCCTTGTTGAACCGCCCTTCCGGATCAATGCGGGCCTTGTAATCGGTGAAAGGCTGCAACTCTGCGTCGCTCAAAAACTCCAGCTTGGTAATGCCAATGCCGTGCTCGCCCGAGATGACGCCGTCCAGCGAACGGGCGAGCGCCATGATGCGTTTCACAGCACCATGAGCCGCTTGCAGCATGTCGTAGTCGTCGCTATTGACCGGGATATTGGTGTGCACATTGCCGTCGCCCGCGTGCATGTGCAGCGCCACCCACACCCGACCCTTGAGTACGCGTTGATGGATCGCGGTGCACTCCGCACGGATGGCGGCAAACGCGCTGCCGGTGAACAGGGCTTGCAGTGGCTCGCGCAGTTGCAGTTTCCAGCTGGCGCGCAGGCTGTGGTCTTGCAGTTGCGCAAACAAGCTGTCCACCTGGTCCAGCCAGAACTGCCACTGGGCGCGCACGCCAGCTACCAATGCCACCGCCTGGGCCACGCGCTCTTGCACCAACTCTGCCGAAGGCACATCGGCCGCATCGTCGGCCTTGCCCATGGGCAGGTTGCCGCGGGTCAGAAACTCTTGCAGGCCATCGCACAGCGCAATCTTGTTGCGCAGGCTCAGTTCAATATTGATGCGCTCAATGCCGTCGGTGTATTCGGCCATGCGCGGCAGCGGAATCACCACGTCTTCATTGATTTTGAAGGCGTTGGTATGTTTGCTGATGGCCGCCGTTTTTTTGCGGTCCAGCCAAAACTTCTTGCGCGCCTCAGGGCTGATGGCGATAAAGCCTTCGCCACTGCGTGAGTTGGCAATGCGCACCACCTCGGACGTTGCGCGCGCTACGGCATCGGCGTCGTCGCCCGCGATATCACCAAACAAGGCCATTTTGGGCAGCCCACCTCGCTTGGACTTGGTGGCATAGCCCACGGCCTTGAGGTAGCGGTCGTCCAAATGTTCCAGGCCCGCCAACACCACGCCTGAGCGCTTTTGCTCGGCGAACATGAAATCTTTGATCTCCACAATGCTGGGCACCGCGTCGCGGGCGTGGCCAAAAAACTCCAGCACCACGGTGCGGGTGTGGGCCGGCATGCGGTGCAGCACCCAACGCGCGCTGGTGATCAGGCCGTCGCAGCCTTCTTTTTGAATGCCCGGCAAGCCGCTCAGAAACTTGTCGGTGACGTCTTTGCCCAGGCCCTCTTTACGAAAGGTTTTGCCTGGAATGTCAAGCCGCTCGGTGCGCAGCAGTGTTTTGCCGTCTGCTTTGAAATACTGCAGCTCAAAACTGGCCACTTCTGCGTCATGGATCTTGCCCATGTTGTGGTTGATGCGGGTCACCTCCAGCCACTCGGCTTGGGGGGTCACCATGCGCCAGCTCGCCAGGTTGTCCAGCGCGGTGCCCCACAGCACGGCTTTTTTTCCACCCGCGTTCATGGCAATGTTGCCGCCTACGCAGCTGGCTTCGGCGGAGGTCGGGTCCACCGCAAACACATAGCCGCCGCGCTCCGCGGCATCGGCCACGCGCTGGGTGACCACACCCGCTTCGCTCCACACGGTGGCGACCTCCCTGTCCAAGCCGGGCAGGCGCTTCATCTCCACCTCGGTCATGGACTCGAGCTTTTCGGTGTTGATCACCGCGCTTTTCCAGGTCAGCGG
>CAIWRE010000495.1 GCA_903914985.1 uncultured beta proteobacterium
CCAGATGGCTGTAGGTGTATTTGTGGTCGTAGCCTTCCGGCAGATTGCCCAGCGTTTGGCAAAAACGCTTGCCGCAGGTGTTGTCCTTGCCCGGCTGGCAGTAACAATCCCGCCCCCAGTCACGGAAGCTCTCGGCGATGGTCTTGAGCTCGTCGCTGTTGGTAAACACCGCGCCGCCCTCACCCATGGTGATGTGGTGGGCCGGGTAAAAGCTCAGGGTGGCAATGTCGCCAAAGGTGCCCACCATCTGGCCCCGGTAGGTGGTGCCTAAGGCGTCGCAGCAGTCTTCCACCAGCCACAAGTTGTATTTCTTGCACAGGGCGGTGACCACGTCCAGATTGAAGGGGTTGCCCAGGCTGTGGGCCAGCATGATGGCCTTGGTCTTGGGGCTGATGGCCGCTTCTATCTTGGAGGCGTCGATGTTGTGGCTAACAGGATCCACGTCCACAAACACCGGCACGGCTCCAAATTGCAATATCGGGTTCACAGTGGTGGGAAAGCCAGCGGCCACACCAATCACTTCGTCGCCTTTTTGAATGGCGCGCGCACCCAGTTTGGGGGAGGTGAGGGTGCTGAAGGCCACCAGATTGGCCGAGGAGCCGGAGTTGACGGTAATCAGGTGTTTGACGCCGATGAAGGCCGCCAGTTTTTTCTCAAACTCGGCGTTAAACCGCCCGGTGGTGAGCCAGCCGTCCAGCGAAGCCTCCACCATGTTTTTCAGTTCTTCTGCACCGATGACTTTGCCGGACGGGGGAACCGCCGAGGCTCCGGGCAAAAAGGCGTGGGGTGCCAGTGCTATGGCGGCGTACTGGTCTACCAGCTCCGCGATCTGGGCGCGAATGGCGAGGGTTTTGGCGTTGTCCATACGTTGAATCAAGGGGTAGTGGTTGGCAGCAGCGAAGTAGCCTGCCGCTGAAAGGTGTGAATTTGGGCCAGCGTGAAGGCGCGCAATTCCGCCGCGTTGTGCAGCCGGCAGCGTTCCCACGCCACGGTCAGCGCCAGTGCCTGCTCCAGACGCAAACGAGGTGACCAGCCCAGGCGCTGTCCCGCTTTGGAAATATCGAGCTTGAGGTAGTGCGCCTCATGCGGGTGCACACCGCCGTCTTGCTGCCAGCGCGCACCGTCCTGCCACTGCTGCGCCATGCGTTCCACAATCCACGCCACCGGACGCGCGTCGTCGCTATGGGGGCCGAAGTTGAATGCTTCGGCACAGGCCTGGCCATCGGTGTGCAGGCGCTCAGCCAGCGTCAGGTAGCCGCACAAGGGCTCCAGCACATGCTGCCAGGGCCGGATGGCATGGGGGTTGCGGATGACAGCGGGTTTCCCGGCACCGAAGGCTTGCAGTATGTCCGGCACCAAGCGGTCAACTGCCCAATCACCACCGCCAATCACATTGCCTGCCCGGGCGGATGCCAGTGCCACGGCGCGTCCGTTGGCGCCGGTAGAAAAGTAGGAGTTGCGGTACGCCGATGTGACCAACTCCGCACAGCCTTTGCTGTTGCTGTAGGGATCAAAGCCGCCCATGGGCTCGTTTTCGCGGTA
>CAIWRE010000496.1 GCA_903914985.1 uncultured beta proteobacterium
CGAATGATGGACAGCTCTCGCTCCCGATCAGGATAGTCCAGCCAGTGGTAAAGGCAACGGCGCTTGACAGCATCGCTCAGCTCGCGGGTGCGGTTGCTGGTGAGGATGGTGACCGGCTTGAACTGCGCGCTAATCGTCCCGATTTCGGGCACGCTGACCTGGTACTCCCCCAAATATTCCAACAAAAAGGCCTCGAAGGGCTCGTCTGCGCGGTCTACCTCGTCAATCAACAGTACGGCACCCGGCGCGCCCGTCTGCAAGGCCTTGAGCAAAGGGCGGCGAATCAGGTATCTCTCCTGGTAGACCTCGCGCTCGACCCGCTCAGCCTCCAACTCACCCCCTGCTCCACTTTGCGCGGCACGCATGTGCAGCAATTGGGCGGCGTAATTCCACTCATACAAAGCTTCGCGCTGCTCCAGGCCGTCATAGCACTGCAGGCGTATCAGCGCACGGCCCAGGGCAGTGGCCAGGGCTTTGGCGAGCTCGGTCTTGCCCACACCGGGCTCGCCTTCGAGCAGCAGCGGGCGCTCCAACTTCAACGCCAGGAAAACGGCGGTGGCCAACCTCCGGTCGGCGAAATACCCCGTCTGGCGCAAGGCATCCATCAACGCGTCAACAGATGAGAAAGCAAGCATATTCATTCCAAAAAAAAGGCTCCGCGCCCACCGGCACAGAGCCTCTTACCCGCACGGCCAGCGCCGTGCAAAACACAGGGGCTTAGCCCAAGAGCTTAGCGACAGCCCGCTGCGTTTGCACGCTGATCAGGTTGGCACGGTAGGCACTGGTGGCGTGAATGTCGTGGTTCAGCTCGGAGGCATCAATCGCTACTGCCGCTGCAGACGCCGCTGTAAAGCTCTGGTTGAGCGCCGCCTCCAGGCCGTGGTGGCGGAACACACATTGGCCGGCACCCGTCACGGCCACGCGTACGCCGGAATCCGTCTGCGCCACATACACACCCACCAGCGCAAAGCGTGAAGCGGGCTGTACAAATTTCATGTAGACGGATCGCTTGGGAATCGGAAAGCTGATGGCGGTGATGATTTCGCCTTCATGCAAAGCCGTGCTGAACATGCCGGTAAAAAAGTCATCTGCCGGAATCTGCCGCTGATTGGTGCGCACCGTAGCGCCCAGAGCCAGCACGGCGCTGGGGTAGCAGGCCGACGGATCATTGTTGGCCACAGAACCGCCCAGCGTACCCATGGTGCGCACTTGGCGGTCGCCAATATGTGCAGCCAAATCGGCCAGGCCAGGGATCGTGGACTGCACTTCCGCGCTGCTGGCAACATCCATATGGCGGGTCATGGCGCCAATCACGATAGCGTTGCCCTCGCGGCAAATGCCAACGAGTTCTGGAATGCCCGCAATATCAGCGAGATGTCCGGGTTGCGACAAGCGAAGCTTCATAGACGCGAGCAGGGTTTGCCCGCCGGCAAGTACTTTGGCGCCCCCACTTGCCATCTTCGCAGCTTCGGCAGTGGTTGCAGGGCGATCAAGGGTGAATGCATACATGGTGTTGTCTCCTTGGGACTTTAGGCTTTGGCCGCCTGAATGGCTTCCCACACGCGATGCGGGGACGCGGGCATGTCAAACTCTTTGACACCCACACCATGCAGTGCGTCCAGAACAGCATTGATAACCGCCGGAGGTGAGCCGATGGCACCCGCCTCGCCGCAGCCTTTGGTGCCCAATGGGTTGTGGGTACAAGGTGTGCAAATGTTGCCGATCTTGAACTCAGGAAAATCGTCGGCGCGCGGCATGGTGTAGTCCATAAAGGAACCCGTCAGCAACTGGCCGGTTTCACGGTCGTAGACGCAGTTTTCCAGCATCGCCTGACCAATACCCTGGACCAAGCCGCCATGCACCTGCCCCTCCACAATCATCGGGTTAATGATGGTGCCAAAGTCGTCTACCGCGGTGAACTTGTCCACCCGGGTGACGCCGGTAGCGGGATCAATTTCGACTTCACAGATGTAGGTTCCGGAGGGGAACGTGAAGTTGGTGGGGTCGTAAAACGCGGTCTCATTGAGACCAGGCTCCAGTTTGTCCAGCGGATAGTTGTGCGGCACATAGGCGGTGAGCGCCACCTGGCCAAAGGTGACCTTTTTGTCGGTTCCTTTGACCGTGAACTCGCCGTTGGCAAATTCAACATCGGCGTCGCTCGACTCCATCAGGTGGGCCGCAATCTTTTTGGCCTTGGTTTCAATCTTGTCGAGCGCCTTCATGATGGCAGCGCCACCCACCGAGATGGAGCGCGAACCATAGGTGCCCATGCCGAAGGGCACGCGACCGGTGTCGCCGTGAACAATGTCCACCGCCTCCACGGCGATACCCAGTCGGGCCGCCACGACCTGCGCGAAGGTGGTCTCGTGGCCTTGGCCATGGCTGTGGGAACCGGTAAACACGGTCACACTGCCGGTGGGGTGCACCCGCACTTCACCGCATTCAAACAATCCGGCGCGCGCACCTAAGGCTCCCGCAATATTGCTAGGTGCTAAGCCGCAGGCCTCGATATAACTTGAATAACCAATACCGCGCAGCAGACCCTTCGCTGCACTGGCCACTTTGCGCGCCTCAAATCCGGCGGTATCACCCAGCGCTTGTGCAGAAGTCAAACAGCCAAGGTAGTCACCCGCGTCGTATTGCAAAGCCACTGGCGTTTGGTAAGGCCAGCTGTTAATGAAATTGCGCTTGCGGATTTCGTCCTGCGCCAAGCCCAACTCCCAACCGCAGCGCGATACCAGACGCTCCAAAAGATAGGTGGCCTCGGGGCGACCCGCACCGCGGTAGGCATCGACCGGTGCCGTGTTGGTGAACCAGGCGTCCACCTCGACATAAATTTGCGGGCAGGTGTACTGTCCCGCCAGCAGCGTGGCGTAAAGAATCGTCGGCACTGCAGTGGAGAAGGTCGACAAATATGCGCCCAAATTGGCATGGGTGTGCACCCGCATGGCCAGGAATTTGCCGTCTTTGTCCATCGCCATTTCTGCGTGGCTGACATGGTCACGACCGTGGGCGTCGGTCAGGAAGGACTCTGAGCGCTCGCAGGTCCATTTGATACTGCGATTGATTTGCTTAGACGCCCAGGTCAGCGCTACGTCTTCTGCGTAGAGGTAGATTTTGGAGCCGAAACCGCCGCCCACATCGGGGGCGATCACGCGCACTTTATGCTCGGGCAGACCCAGCACAAAAGCGGTCATCAGCAGTCTTTCGACGTGCGGGTTTTGGTTGGACACGTACAGCACGTACTCTTCGGTGGCACGGCTGTAGCTGCCGATTGCCGCGCGTGGCTCCATGGCATTGGGCACCAAGCGGTTGTTGATCAGGTCCAATTTAGTGACGTGCGCAGCATTGGTAAATGCGGCGTCTACCTGCGCTTTGTCGCCCAAAGCCCAGTTGTAACAATGATTTTTGGGGGCAGCGTCATGCAATTGGGCGCCAGCTGCCGCGTCGCGCACATCCACCACCGCGCTGAGCGGCTCGTAGTCCACAACCACGGCTTCTGCGGCATTTTTTGCCTGCTCTACCGTCTCGGCGATGACCATCGCCACTTGGTCACCTACGTGACGCACTTTGCCCAAGGCCAGCACCGGGTGAGGAGGCTCATTCATGGGTTTGCCATCGGTACCTGTAATCAGCCAACCGCAGGGCAAGCCGCCCATCTTGCCTTCCATGTCCGTACCGACAAAGATGTGCACCACGCCCGGCATGGCCTGCGCGGCACTGATATCAATGCTTTTAATCACCGCGTGGGCATGTGGGCTGCGCACGAATACCGCATGCGTTTGCGCTTGCAGATTGATGTCGTCGGTGTATTGACCCGCGCCGGTGAGGAAGCGGTAGTCTTCCTTGCGGCGGATGGATTCGCCAATGAAAGGCAATTTGGAGAAGTCTGAGGCACCCATTTTGATTGCTCCTTAAGCGCCAGTCATGGCCGCACGGCCTTGCTGTACAGATTTGACGATGTTCTGGTAGCCGGTGCAGCGGCAGATATTGCCTTCGAGCAGCGCGCGGATTTCGCCCGCATCTGCCTTGGGGTGGTGGGTGCACAGATCAATGGAGCTCAGCACCATGCCGGGCGTGCAAAAACCGCATTGAAGCCCGTGGCACTCTTTGAACGCCGCTTGCATAGGGTGCATCGTGCCGTCAGCTTGGGCCAGACCTTCAATCGTGGTGACCTCGCTGCCATTGGCCTGAGCGGCCAACACATTGCAGGACTTGATGGCATGTCCATCTTTGATAACGGTGCAGGCGCCGCATTGGGCGGTGTCGCAGCCAACATGGGTGCCGGTGAGTTGCAAGTGCTCACGCAATACCTGCACCAGCGTCGTGTGCGGCGGTACGTCTACCGCCTTGTCGTGACCATTGACCTTCAATTGAATTTGCATGCAGGATCTCCGTTAGGTTGCGCCAAGTTCAGCGTCCAACGGTATCCGCAGTCACAACACAATATCAAGATGGGGAAAACCCCTGTCGGAAAAGAGACAGCCGCGACCTGTATCGCCCCATCGGGTGGCCGTCAGCCCCGGCCGCCGCACGTTTCACATGTCCTGAGAGCGGTGGACTTGAATTTCAACGTACTGTGAAATTGATATCTTTGGTGCTGTCGGTCAACGACAGGGCTTTCAGGCTGATCGCATCATTTGGATCAAGGAAATAACGGACCTTCCTTGTTGAAACTACATTGGCGCTGGGACTTGCGTCCTTCTCGGTAATCGTTACATCAAAATAGGCCGCCCCGCCACTCGTTGCAGTCACCGAATAGGTCGCAACCACCGTTCCAAGTGGCGTTGCTTTTGTTGAGTTGGAATACCGCTGCCCGGTGTAAAGCGTCCCGGTCGCGCCCGTTGAGGCAGAAGTCGGCAGGTTAACGCCCGAGCTTGATGTTCCGTAAACGATGTACTCAACAGGAACCAACCCACTGCTGCAACCCGTGGAACATGCCTGGTGGGTCTCACCGAAAGGGCCGCTGTTCGGTGAAGAAAACCAATTGGTAACGGTGGATGCGAGGACCATCACCGGTTGGGAAACCCCTACCACCGTGTACACCGCTTCCAAGGATGACGATTGTTGGGATGCCGCACTGTTTTCAAATGTTCCGGAAATATGGGGTGCCAGCACCAAAGACCCTGTTCCCGAAATTTGATCCGCACCCACGGACCCGGTGACATTGAAAAGGTAAGTCACCGGCGTGGAGTTTTGATTGGGCGAGAGGCTGAGATAGGCCGACTTCAGATTCCAAGTGGAATTGACCACAGGAGGATCTCCCCCGCCGCAGCCGGCGAGCAATGCAAGAAAAAGCGCACCAATAAGAAGCCTTGCTGCAGAACGCATTTGCATATTTCACCGAGAGATTGTGGGAGGGGGCTAAGCGCAAAGGACGCTTCGTAAGAGAAGCAGAATTCTCAATCGGAAATGTTTTTTTTATATGAACCTGCATAGTCCATTAGTACGCCCTGCCGCACTTGCGTCACTTTCTCACCACCCCCCCATCTGCTTGCACGCCGGAAGTGGCCGCCACGCCAGTGCACTGCCCACTACGACCAGGGCGCGCACCCTAAAATGCCCCACCCCTCGCCGTAGCACAATGGATAGTGCGCATGCCTCCTAAGCGTGAAATACAGGTTCGATTCCTGTCGGCGGGACCACCCGCATGGGGATGGTCACCGGGCCGTCGTTGACCAGTTCCACTTGCATGTCCGCCGCAAACACC
>CAIWRE010000497.1 GCA_903914985.1 uncultured beta proteobacterium
AAAAAAGCCCCCGGGTATTGCTACCCGGGGGCTTTTTCACTTTTGAATTCTTACACTGGCACAAGGCCAGCGCAGGAATTAGAAGCTGTAGCGGATGCCAAGGCCCGTGGTGTTCACCGAGCTCAGCGAAGCAACACCTGCGTAACCAACAGCAGCTTTGCTCAGAGGTTTCAGGTACATCGCTGACCATGCAGACATTGTGCTGTCGGCGGTGCCGGCGACTGACGTCTTGTTGGCCGCGTAACTTACACGCAGGGAATCAGCGCCAAAGGGAACAGCAACGCCGACGATATAGCTGGCGTCTTTGCCCTTAGCAGAGTCGCCAGTATCGGTGTTGATCAAACCAGCGTAGGCTTTTGCTACGCCAAAGTCGTAGTTAATCGCCAGTACGTTGGAGTTGACGGTTGCGGTGCTGTTTTGAACTCCTGCTGCGCCGCCCACACCGGGCGTGAAGGTTCCGCTGTAAGCCTGCGTTGCGAAGTTAATCACCAGTGGGCCATTGCTGTAGTTAATGCCAACACCAGAGTAGTTGGTCGCGCCTTGGGTGTTACCGTTGACGTTGGGGGCGGCCAGCACGATACCTTGGAAGCCACTGATCACAGGGGTTGCGTATTGCACCGAGTTCTTGGCGTTGCCCATGCCGGTGTTGCCGAGGTCGTAGTTCCATGCGGTGGTGGCCTTCAACGCGGTAAAGGCACCGGAGTACTCGCTCGCATCCGCGGTCCACACTGCGTTGTCGAAAGGCGTCCACTGGTTACCCACGGTGAGAGCACCAAAAGCGCCTGCTACACCAAGCGTAGCTGTACGGTTAAAACCTGCAAAGGTCGCTTGGCCATCGGCCGCGGTGTCAGAAATTTTGCCTTCCAGCTGCGCCGAATAGGTCAAGCTTCCAACTTTTTCTTCCGCTTTCACACCAAAGCGGCTGGTTTCATAGCCATTCAAACCGACGACAGTGCCACCGGCTGAGGTGTTGAACAATCCAGCATCCAATTTGCCATACACGGTGGTGTCAGCAAAAGAAGCACCAGCGGCAGCGAGAGCGGCCAGAGCAATCAGAGTTTTTTTCATTTCTTAAGTCCTAAATTGAAAAGTGAGAAAGTTGTGCCGGCGCAGGCCTTGAAATTTGAGAGCCACTGCGCCGGCTTGTTCTTAAACAGAACGGGGTAAACCAACCGGCGTCAAGGGCTCTTAGAAAGTCTTCAACAAACGGATGCGGTATTCAGTGTCAAGCTTGGCAGCGGTAGTGCCAGCAGCGGTATTGGAGGAGTTCATCAGCGTATTGGCGCCCGCGTCGTTGTAGGTGATGTAGCTTGCGTTGATGTTGGTAGTCTTGCTGAAGTTGTATGTCAGACCTAAGCCAATCGCCGAGCTGGCCTTGTCGCCGTTACGGCCGTTCGACAATGCGTTAGCAGCAGCGGCACCTGCAGCACCGTTGTCATACACACCTTGGGCTGCACGTGCGGTGTAGTCCAAACCGAACACGGCATTGCCCATGGGCACTGCAACGCTGGCAACATACTGGTCAGCAGAGCCACCGGTCTTGGTTTGATAGCCCAGACCGAACTTGGCAGTGCCCATGTCATAAGTGCCCGCGATGCGGGTGCGGATCACGCCATCAACAATTTTGAAAGTACTGGACAGGCCAGCAACAGAAAGGTTGGACACAGCACCGAACTGGGTAACGTTTACGCCAACCATCAACGGGCCTTGGTTGTACACACCAGCCAAGTCGTAGTAGGTGATGCCGTTGACGTTACCTTTGGAGTCCAGCCATTGACCAGCGGCGGAGGTGGAGTTGTAAGAAGCGCCAGAGGCGAATTCGCCATAGGCCGCGGTCACCATCACGGGGCCCACAGGCATGCTGTAGGCCACGGTGTCCACGATAGAGCACTTGTCCAGAGGTACGTAGTTGTTCGACTCGTTGGCTGAGTACACGGTGCCGGTCACAACACCCGACAGCACACCCATCAAGCTGCCGCAAGAACGCAGAGAGCCTGCGGTGATCGCGCCGAAGCCGCCTTTGAGACTGACGGTGCCGTCACGGTCCATGATGGCGGTACCGCGGCCGCGCAGGGTGAAGCCACCACGTGCTGTTGCCGACATGCCACCACCCAAGTCTTCGGTTGCGGTGATGTAGATCTCTCCGTCATTCATGCTCAGGCCTTGAACGTGAGAGCCATCAGCTGCCACGACAGGGCTTTGCTGCCAGCTCAGGCCCAACTGGCCGCTGATAGTTGCTTGAGCGAACGATGTTCCGGTGGCTGCCACCGCAGCCAATGCAGAAAAGGTTACTATTGCGTTTTTGGTAATTTAAATTGTGGTATCCGCCAATACAGCAAGGAAAATTCGTTGAAAACTGACCATCAATTCAATTGTCAATCAATAACTCTACAACTTTTGACCCAGACTTCGGGTCAAGGTGAGCCCCTTTATCGCGTGGGAAGTGCCCATGGTGGGTTCCCGCGGCTGGACACAGGCTCTACAACTGGAGGTCTTGCATGCTGATGCATTTGCTGGACCAGGGACGCATACCCGCCAACGACGAGGCGGCGGGGCAAAAACGCGAGCGCACGGTGCCCATTCCGGCCACCATCACCCGGGTTCCCGGTTACCCCGAAAAGCTGTGCGTTTACAAAATGGAGGCCAGCAGCTACTGGCAGGTGCGCTGCTGGATCGCCGGGCGCACCTACCGGCGCAGTGCCAAAACGCAAAATTTGCGCATCGCGCTGCGCTTTGCCGGGGCCATGTACGAAGAGTGGCTGGCGCAAAACTACAAGATGACGGGGGCGCTGAGCGTGCAGGAACCCTCAGCACACCCCGGCAGTTCCGCGTCCACCATTACCTTTGGCAGACTGGCCGAACAGCTTTTTGCCAATGAGCAGGCGCGTGTAGGACGGGGCGAATGGTCGGCGGGGAGCTTGCAGGTGCTTCGCAACCGGCTGGATACCTTCATTCTTCCCCGCTGGGGGAGTGCTGGCCCCGGCGCTGTGAGTTACCAAAGTCTCCTGGAATTCACCAACGCCTTGAGCAAGCAGCACTCCACCATCACCATCAGCCAGTACCTGGTGGCGGTGCGCAAAGTGCTGCGACATGCGGTGGCGTCGGGTCATTTGGAGGCCTTGCCGGAGTTTCCCAAGGTCAAAGTGGTGACCAAGTCGCGGGGGGCGTTCACGCCCACGGAATACCGCCGCATCATCCGCCAGGCGCGCAGCATGCGCGGGCAGCGCCACCCCGACAGTGGCGCAGAGATTCGCATCAAATACAAGGTGCGCCTGAAGGAACAAGTCATGCCGCCCGAGCTGGCCTGGGCGATTGGCTTCATGGTGCACGGCTTTATCCGCCCCAGCGACCTCAAGACCCTGAAGCACCGGCACGTCGAGGTGGTGCGCGGCGAGCACACCTATTTGCGCCTGAACCTGCCGGAGACCAAAAGCCACGGCAAGCCCATCGTCACCATGTATTCCGCGGTGCGGATTTATGAGCAAATAGTGCAAGCCAATGCGCTGAAAGGGCGGGCAGGCCCTGACGACTACCTGTTCATGCCTCATTTGCGCGACCGGCATTACATGCTGGCGGTGCTGAGTTTTCACCTGAACTGGGTGCTGGGCGTGACCCAGCTCAAGCAAGGGGCCCATGGCCAGCCGCGCAGCATGTACAGCTTCCGCCATTCGGCCATCACTTTCCGCCTGCTCTACGGCCAGGGCATTGATTTACTGACGCTGGCGCGCAATGCCCGCACCAGCGTGGACGTGATCAATACCTATTACGCCAGTACCGTGACCGGAGAGCAAAACATCGGGCTGCTGCAGAGCCGCCGCACCCGTAAGGCCAAGGCCTGAGGGGTTTGTCCCTCAGACCCGCTGCGCTACGGTGGTCATCACCTTGGCGGCGGTACGCATGAGCGCCTGCACAGGGGGGGGCAACTGCGCGGCCCCTGCGGCCCTTGCCGCATCGGCATGGCGCAATTCGTCGTCGCGCATCTGCGCCACGATGGCGCGCGAGGCGTGATCACCTTCCGGCAGCGCTTGCAAGTGACCATCCAGGTGCGCGCCGACTTGCGTTTCGGTTTCCACCACAAAGCCCAGGCTCACGGCATCGCCCAGACGCCCGGCCAGCAGGCCAAGGCCAAAAGCACCGGCATACCAGAGCGGATTGAGCAAGGAAGGACGTGCGCCTAGGTCTTGCAGGCGTTGCGCCGTCCAGGCCAAGTGGTCGGTCTCTTCTATACAAGCGGCGGTGTAATGGGCGCGCAGCGCAGGGTTGCTGGTGGCCAGCGCCTGCGCGGTGTACAGCGCCTGGGCGCAGACCTCTCCCACGTGGTTCACCCGCATCAGCCCGGCGGAGCGCTGTCTCTCAAGATCGCTGAGCGCGGTGCCGGTGTGCGGGAGGGTGGGGCAGGGCTGCGACGCGCGGGGCGTCGCGAACAAAGTGCGCAGTGCCGTGTCAGCGGCTGCCAATAAGCGGTCG
>CAIWRE010000498.1 GCA_903914985.1 uncultured beta proteobacterium
AGGCACGCGCCTTGCTTATAGCCTTGTAACTTAACGAACACTGGAGCAGTCAATGGACGCATCAATGTGGGTGGCCAAAACAGGCCTCGACGCGCAGCAGACGCGCATGAATGTGATTTCCAATAACCTGGCCAACGTCAATACGACCGGCTTTAAGCGCGATCGCGCGGTTTTTGAAGACTTGCTGTACCAGAACGTGCGCCAGGCGGGCGGCCAAACCGGGGCTACCACCCAGGCGCCCACCGGCTTGATGCTGGGTACCGGTGTACGCGTGGTCGCCACCGAAAAGCTCAACCAGCAGGGCAATATGATCAACAGCCAAAACCCGCTGGACATGGCGATAGCGGGCGACGGACACTTTCAAATTTTGCAAGCCAACGGCACCACCGCGTACACACGCGATGGCAGCTTCAAGGTGTCGTCAACCGGACAGTTGGTGACCTCCAACGGCGCGCCCCTGCAGCCCGCCATCACCATTCCCCCTACCGCTGCCAGTGTCACCATCGGCCGGGACGGCACGGTGTCGGTCGAATTGCAGGGCGGCGCCGGTCAGCAGGTACTGGGACAGGTGCTGATCGCGCGCTTTATGAATCCCGCCGGTCTGCAAGCTGCAGGTCAAAACATCATGCTGCAAACACCGGCCAGCGGTGTGCCGCAAGTGGTGCCGCCCGGCACTGCCGGCGCCGGGACCCTCATGCAGGGCACGCTGGAAGCCTCTAACGTGAACGTGGTCGAAGAAATGGTCAACATGATCGAGACGCAGCGCGCCTATGAGATCAATTCCAAAGCCATTTCCGCGGTCGACGGCATGTTGAAGTACATCAACCAGAACATGTAATTGGCCCACTCCATGAAACATGTTTTGTTGGCCCTTGCAGCCCTTGCGCTGAGCGCTTGCTCGGTGCTGCCGCGCGAGCCGATCACGCACTCCGAAGGCTTTCGGCCGGTCTATCCGGTGGCGCAGGCCCAGCCGCCAGTGGCCACAGGAGCCATCTACAACGGCGCACAAAGCGAATCCTTCTTTGGCCGCGGCCGGGGATTCCAGATCGGCGACGTCATCACCGTGCTGCTCAATGAATCGACCCAGGCCGGCCGCACGCAAAGCGGTGTGGTGAAACGTACCTCCAGCAACGACGTGGTACCGCCCGCCATGGGGGGCGGTCTGCTCTCCGGCGCCAATTTGCTGGGTGGCACCATCAAGAGCGAAGGCACCGGCACCGCCGACCAAACCGCGAGCCTGACAGGCTCGGTGGCCGTATCCGTGATTGACGTGATGGCCAATGGCAATCTGGTCCTGCGCGGCGAGAAACAACTCGCGCTGACCGAAGGCGCTGAAATTATTCAGGTCGCAGGGGTCGTGCGACCCGACGACATTGCTCCCAACAACACCGTTCAATCGCGCCGACTGGCCAATGCCCAGATCACCTACCGTGGCACTGGCGACATGGCTGCTGCCTCCCGCGCCGGATGGGGCACCAGCGGCCTGCTGAAACTCTGGCCGTTCTAAGCGGCGACAGAAAGCACACCCATGAAAAAATTTCTCTGCACTCTGCCCCTAGCGGCTTTGCTGTGGGTGTTGCCGTTTTCGCTGGCCCACGCCGACCGCATCAAAGACCTGACCACCATGGCAGCCATGCGTGGCAACCAGCTCATTGGCTACGGCCTGGTCGTTGGCCTGCAAGGCACAGGCGACGGCTCCGACCTGTCCTTCACCACGCAAAGCATGAAAACCCTGCTCAACCGCATGGGCGTGAACCAGGAAAATCCGCTGACCGACTATGAAGCAGCCACCAGTGGCGGCAAGATCGACCTCAAAAACGTGGCCGCGGTCATGATCACCGCAGATCTGCCGGGCATGTCCAAGCCCGGTCAGCGCATCGATATCAATGTGTCGGCCATAGGCAAGGCCACCAATCTGCGCGGCGGCACCCTGCTGCTGACCAGTTTGCGCGGCGTCGACGGACAGATTTATGCCCTGGCCCAGGGATCTTTGTCCTCTACCAGTGTGGACGTAGGTGCTGCAGGCTCCAAGGTTTTGACCGGCGTGACCACCGCCGCCCGCATCCCCAGTGGAGCCACGGTCGAAAAAGCGGTCGACAACTCGTTTGACAAGTCTGACAACGTGCTGTTGAACCTGCGCGATGGCGACTTCACCACCGCATCGAGCATTATTCAAGCGATCAACACCAAGTTCGGTGGCGATGTGGCCACCGCGCTGGACAGTGTCTCTATCGTGGTGCGTGCGCCCATGGACAGCAGCCAGCGTGTGTCTTTCATGAGCATGATCGAGAACATCGATGTGCAACCCGGCGAGCCACCCGCACGCGTGGTGGTCAACGCCCGCACCGGCACGGTGGTCATCAGCCGCAATGTGCGCGTCACGGCGGCAGCGGTCAGCCACGGCACCATCAGCGTGTCGGTGGCCATGACCAACGAAGTGTCGCAGCCCGGCATGCTGTCCAATGGCACGACCAGGGATGTGCAAAACGCCGAGGTCAAAGTCAGCGAGCCCGACAAGCCCATGTTCTTGTTCCAGCCCGGCGTGGACTTGCGCCAGATTGTGGACGCGGTCAACCAGGTCGGCGCCACGCCCTCCGCCCTGATTGCGATTTTGGAAGCCCTGAAAAGCTCCGGTAGCCTGCGCGCCGAACTGCTGGTGATTTAAGCCACAACCCGCGACCTGTGTAGCCATGGACATCAGCAACACCCCTGCCCAGCCATCCGCGAATGCGGAAGTGACGGGGTCGTACCTCGACTTCGGGGGCTTGGGCAAGCTCAAAGGCAAGGCCCACGCCGATGCCAAAGCCGCGACCCGTGAAACGGCCCAGCAGTTTGAGGCCATGTTTTTGCAGATGATGATGAAGTCCATGCGCGACGCCACGCCCAAGAGCGATTTGGTGGAGTCCGCGGGCAAAGACACGTTTGAGGCCATGTTTGACAAAGAGGTGTCGATGGCCATGGCCAAACGCAGCTCCTTGGGTCTGGCGGACATGCTGATCAAACACATGCCCGACCCCACTGCGCCGGCGCCCAGCACCGCCGCATTGCTCGAAGCCCGTAACGCCAAACCCAAGGCCATGTCTTTGTCGCCCGAGGCGGCCAAGCCCATGCCATTGCATGGGGTAGCACAGCCCATGGCGCCCCTGCCCCGCCTGGGCGGACCGATTCCCTTGACCTCGCGCGATATGCCCCTGCAGACCGCCAACACAAAGCCTGAAGGAGACGCTCCATGAGCGACATAGCAGGCATTGCCGGCAACGCGGTCTCCGCCTACCAAAACGCCCTCTCGACAGTTAGCAACAACATTGCCAACGTGGCGACCGACGGTTACTCGCGCCAGGACGTTGCACTCTCTGCGTTGCCCGTCACCAAAATGGGCGGCCTGTTTCTGGGCTCCGGCGTTGCCATTGACAACGTCAAGCGCCAATACGACGCCTTTGTCGAGTCCAATCTGCGCAAAGCCACCAGCGATTTGGCCAGCCAGGAACCCATGGTCAATTACGCCAACCGCGTGGTTGACGTCATGGGCGGGCAAACCATGGGCCTGAACACCGCGCTGGACCAGTTTTTCAACTCGGTGCGGGCACTTTCCGCAAACACGTCCTCGACGGTGTTGCGCAGCAGCTTTATTCAAGACGCCAAGAGCGTGGCACAACGCTTCGGGCAGCTTTCCGGCCAACTCGACCTGATACAGGGAGAAGTGCAAAGCGCGGTTGACAATGCGGTTTCGCAAGTCAACACCTTGACCAAGCAACTTGGCGTGGTGAATGGTCAACTCGTAAAGCAAACGACGGAAGCCAAGCAACCCCCCGACCTGTTGGACCAACGCGATTTGCTGTTGCGCAAGCTCTCCGAGCTGGCACGCGTCAACACGGCTTTCGCCGTCAATGGCCAGGTGACGGTCAGTCTGGGACCCACTGTGAACCAGGATGTGGTGGTGACCGGAACCACGGTTCTGCCCATTGGTGTGGCAAACAACTCCGCGTCCAGCGACAAATCCACGCTGGTGTTGGATCCGTACGGGAAATCCACCGCATTGGCCGGTGTTACCAGCGGAACCCTGGCGGGCCTGATGGCATTTCAGGAACAAGTGCTTGCCAGCTCCCGCAGCTCCCTGGACAACCTTGCCAAGACCTTCGCAAGCGAGGTCAACACCGTGCACACCCAAGGCGTGGATGCCTACGGAAATCCGGGACAGGCCTTGTTTTCTTTTGACCCGAAAGCCAGCCCCTCGGCCGGCATCCAGGTGGCCTTCAGTGATCCCTTGCTGATCGCTGCGGCGTCCCAGTTCCGGGTGATTGAAAACGCCAACAACACCAGTGGCACCAATGCATCGGTGGTCTATGACAGCGGGGCCGCGGCATCCGTCGCAGGCCCGCCACTGCTTTCAACCACATTGGTCAACAACGACCACCCGAGTGCGGCGCGCACCGTGACGGTGTCGGCCAGTGTTCCGGTGTCGGCGGTAGCAACCATTCCCCAGGGCATGCAAGACATCGGGATTTACCTCGACACCCTGCAACCGGGGCAACAGTTGCAAGTGCTGACACGCGATGGTCGCCAGATTGTGGGCCAGTCCATGGCCAGCGACAGCGCATTGCTGGGCGCGCTGATGACGACTGACAACGGTTTTGAAGCCGGCGCCGGCTACAGCGACGTCTACCTCAATGCCGCCAAACAATCGGTGCAGTTGACGGGAAACTCCACCGGGGCCCAAACCTTTCTCGGTGTCAGCGTAGCGGGCTCTGCCGCAGGAAAAACGCCTGCCCAAACCGCCGCGCTGGTGATTGCCAGCAAAACGGCGATCCTGGCAGGAGCGGCTGCGCGGGCGGCCGGCATTACCGACCTGGCCCAAGACCCGGTTGATCCGACCAAGCTGCTGCTGACCACCAACCCGACGACCCCGGCGCGCTCAGCTTTGGCGGCTGCCAGCAGCAGCGGCATTCAATTCAGCGCCGGAACCGATCTGCAATACAAAGGTATGTCGGTCTTTTACGGGGCGCAGGCCGGTGTTCAAAACCAGCCCATTTACAACAGCAAAGACGAAATCACCGGAACCAAAGCCTTTCCGGCACTGCTCCAAGGCGCAGGGATTCAATCGTTGGCCAATGGCATCGCGGCCAACGCAATTACGGTGGATGGCGTCTCTTTGGGAGCATTGGCAGGTCCCGTGAGCAGCGCAAGGGCCGTCGCTACCTGGCTCAACACCGCATCGGCGCAAACGGGGGTTACTGCCACTGCTGCCAATATCGTGAACGTGACTGAAAGCCAGCTCCGCTTGCGTGCGTCGAGTTTGGTGATCAACGGCAGCACCATCGACCTCACCGGGGTGAGCACGCAAACCCAATTGGCGGCCGCGATCAACCGCACGCCCAATCGCACTTTCCTTGCGCAGGTCTCTGCCGAAGGCAAACTGCGAATTACCAATGCCGCAGGGCACGAAGGCGAGGACCTGAGCATCGGGAACCTGATGGGTTCAGGATCAGAAAATGCCCTGGGCATTCAAGGCGGCACTTACCGCGGCCAAGTCAGCCTGACCCAGCCGCTGACCGACGCCAATGGAAATCCCATCACCAAACCTATTCAACTGGGGTTTGGCAGTGCGGGTACCCCCAACGATCTGGCCCAACTGGGCTTTCGAACGGCTGCTTTCATCGAAGGCGCGGCCAAAGACGATTTGCTGGTGTTTGTGACGGGTACCGGTACGGCAACGGTTTCGGCCAGCTACAAAGGCGCCGCCGTGGACGGCAAACAAGCGCTGCGAACCAACCCGATGAACGTGGAGTTCCTGACGGCCACCAAATACCGTATTACAGACACCCAAACCGGAACCGTACTGGCAGAGCGCACGCTCGACCCCACCCAACTCAGCCCGGGCATCAGCTACCAGGGCCTGCAACTCTCGTTCACCGCGCCGCCCAATCAGGGTGACCAGTTTGCGCTGGATGGCAATCAGGATGGTGTGGGCAACAACGAAAACATGCTGGCCATGAATGCCCTGGAGCGCAAGGCGGTGGTCGGCAACAAAACGCTGACCAATGCCTATATCGACCAGGTCAATGAGATGGGCAATATCGCGCACCAAGCCACCATTTCACAAACGGCGCTGACAGTCGTCCACGACCAGGCGGTGACGTCCCGCGACCAGGTTTCCGGGGTAAGTCTGGACAAAGAAGCCGGAGACCTGATCCGCTACCAGCAGGCCTACCAGGCCGCGGCCAAGGCCATGCAAGTGGCGAGCAACCTGTTCGACAGCGTGCTACAAATTCATTGATATTGACAAACTGCCATGCAAATTTCTACCAGCCTGTTGTTTGACCGCGCCAGCGCGCAGATGAGTGCTGTCCAGAACAGCGTGGCGAAGTCGCAGGCTCAAATCTCCGCGCAAAAGCAGGTGATCAACCCCAGTGATGCCCCGGACCAAGCGGCCGTGATAACCCGCCTCAAGTCGCTCATCGGACGGCAGGACAGTTATTCCAAGACCTTGGACACAGTGCAAGCCCACCTGGAGCAAGAGGACGCCACGCTCTCGAGCGCCGGGGATATCCTGATTCGCCTCAAAGAGCTGACCATCCAGGTCAATAACGCGACCAGTGGCAGCGTCTCCAAGACGGTGATCGCCACTGAAATGCAGGGCCTGCGCGACCAGTTGCTGAGCCTGGCCAACACCACGGATACCACCGGCAATTACATTTTTTCAGGTAGCAAAGTGCACTCCCCCGCGTTCACCACCGATTCCAACGGAGAAGTTCAATACCAAGGCGATCAGACGACGATGAGCGTGGCGGTGGGTGAAAACCGTACCGTTGACGTCAACCGCCCGGGCACCAAGGCCTTTGTGAGTGTGGTTCGCACCAACGCCGACGGCTCCAAGTCCGGCACCGGTTTCTTTCAGTCCATTGACGATTTGATTGCCGGCATCAAAGCCGGAGACGCCAGCGCAATGCAGCGGGGACTGACAGAAATGGACGCCCTGCACCAGGGCGTGGTTCTAGGTCAGGCCGATGCCGGTGCATCCATGCAGGTGGTGCAACAACAGGGCACGGCGCTGGACGACTCCATCCTGTCCTTGAAAACCGCGCTCTCTAACGTAGAAGACTTGGACATGGCCACGGCCATCACCCAAATGCAAAAACAATTGCTGTCCTTGGAGGCCTCGCAGTCCACCTTCGCCAAAGTGTCGCAAATGTCCTTGTTTTCTTACCTGAAGTAAGTTTGCTTTAGTTTTACGCGGATCTTCCGATTCCTATTGATCACGCATAGAGCCCATCCATGACCACCACCAGCAGCACCACGGCCGCATCGACTGCTGCCGCCAACATCACCAACACGCTGGGTGCGGGTTCAGGTATCGACACAAAATCGCTGGCGGCCAGCTTAGTCGCCGCAGAAAAAGCGCCTCGCGAGGCGGCCATCAACAAGAACATCAGCAAAGAACAAGCCACCATCTCGGGTTTTGCGGCCGTCAAATACGCGATCAACAACTTGAAGACGGCGTTTGATGATCTCAAGGACAAGACCGACTTCAAGTCGATCACGGCAACCAACTCCAATCCTGCGGCATTTAGCGTTGCTGCCACCGTCAGCGCTGATCCGGGCAACCACTCCATCCAAGTGGACAGTCTTGCAAAACCGCAGCGAAGCACGGGCACCATCGGTTTTAAAGCCTCCACGACGTCAATCAACAGCGGTAGCGCCATGAGCTTGTCGGTGGGTATTGCACAAAGCAGTACAGGTGCCTCAGGTTTTGCCGCCACCACGACGTCCATCAACAGCGGCAGTGATATCACGCTGACATTGGGTGGTACGGCATTCAGTACGGGACAAACGATCACCGTGGCCGGGGGCGACGACACGCCCGCGGGTGTGGTCGCCGCCATCAACAGCGCGAATGTGGGACTGACGGCCGAGCTTATCGACACCGGCGACGCGAGCAGTCCCTACAAAGTGGTGGTCACCGGTGCAACCGGCTTGACCAATGCCTTCACCATCACCAGCGACGCCTCCGGCATTGACTTTGACACCACGATCAAAGCAGCATCAACTTCTACGGTTTCCATTTCCAAGGGCCAAGACACGCCGGCAGGGATTGTGGCCGCCGTGAACAATGCGGGCGTTGGTCTGAGCGCACAGCTGGTCAATACCGGCGACCCGAGCAAGCCTTACAAAATTGCACTCTCTGGCGCATCCGGAAAATACAACGCCTTCAGCGTGAGCAGTTCAGCCTCCGGCTTGAACTTCGATACCAAGCTCCAGTCGGCAAGCAATGCTTCGGTGACAGTGGACGGCATCAAAATCAGCAGCAGCAGCAACACGATCAGCACCGCTATTACCGGCGTTACCCTGAACCTGCTGGGCACCACGAGCAGCGCAGCCACGGTGGGACTTAACAACGACACTACAGCGGCCCACACCAAGGTGGACGCGCTGGTTACCGCGTACAACGACGCGATGAACATTTTTGACGAGCTGACCAATCCCAAGTCCACCCTGGACACCTACGGTGGAACCATGGTGGGCAACTCCACCATCAACACCCTGCGCACCCAATTGCGGGCCTTGGTGACCCAGGATTCGTCATCGAAAGCGTTATCCGGTGAACTGGAGGCCTTTCGAGACATTGGCATTGAGGTTGACAGCAAGGGCCTCTTGAAAAGCAACTCCGTCAAGCTCGACCTAGCCTTGAACACCGACTTTGCCAACACCGTAGCCTTGCTGTCGGGCAACCAGGAAAACCAAAGTTTGTACGACCCGGCCAAATCCGGTCTGGCGGGCGATGGCAGCAAGGCCATTACCAAAATGCTGAGCACCACCAGCACCATTGCCAAAGAAACGGCCAATGCGAACGCTCGCATCACGAAAGACCAGGACGATTTGGCGGCCTTGGAAGACCGCATGGCCAAACTTCTGGCGCGTTACACCAAGCAGTTTTCATCAATGGACAGCATCGTGGGACAAAGCAAAAACACCCAAACCGGCCTGACCAGCACCTTCGCTGGAATGATGGCCATGTACACCAAAAACTAAATCCGTCGGTAGCCGCCCGGCAGCTTGCTTGCCACGGCCCAAGAGCGCGATTACAGGCTTTCTTTACAAAGCCCTCAAGTTTTTTCTATTGCTGCCGATTCTTCAGACACTGCAACTTCGCCAGTGGCGCCGCACCCTGTGGCTCCCGGGTCGAGATCATCCCATTGCACTCTTGAAAGGACGGTAGACAATGACTTCCGGAATCAATAACGTGGCAAGTGCCGGTGCGGCACAAGCCCCAGCCGCGGCGGCGCAGGCGGGTAAGACCAACCCTGTTCCGCAAAATACCGCGCCCAAGGTCAGCGAGATCAAGCGCGCGGACATTCAGTATGACTCTGCCCAGGTGCGTCAAAACCTGCATGCGGCGGTGAGCATGCTCAACGAGCAAATGGCATCCACCAAGCAGGGCCTGGGCTTCTCGTTTGACGAATCGATCAACGCCGCAGTGATTAAGGTGAGCAATGTGGCCACTGGCGAAGTGGTGCGGCAGATCCCCACCGAAGACGTGTTGCACATGGCCCACTCTATTGATGCCCTCAAAGGTATTTTGTTCAATAAAGCCGTGTAATTTTTCAAAAGTTGCTAAAGAAATCTCTGCAGCATCCGATTCATTTCTTAACAGAAGCCAGTTTCTGTGGCGGTAGGTAAAGAGACGCAAGCCCAGTTCTTTGTCTGCTTATCAATTTTGGTTAGTACTCTTCACTCTTAGGAGAATTGTTATGTCAGTTATCAATACCAACGTTAACGCTCTTTACTCGCAAAACGCCTTGAAAATCAACGCTCGCTCCATGAGCAACGCCATGCAGCAGCTGTCTACCGGCAGCCGCATCAACTCGGCTAGGGACGACGCGGCTGGCCTGGCCATCGGCGAAAGTATGACTTCGCAAATCCGTGGTCTGAACCAAGCGGTGCGCAATGCCAACGACGGCATCAACATGATGCAAACGGCTGAGGGTGCGATGGTCGAACAATCCAATATGCTGCAACGCATGAGCGAATTGGCCACGCAGGCAGCCAACGGCACCTACTCCAGCGCACAACGCGGCTACCTGCAAACCGAATTTTCTGCCTTGAGCACGCAAATCGGAAGCATCGCCAGCCAAACCACCTGGAACGGACGCCAGTTGTTGGACGGCACCGACAGCAACGGCGTCAATGCTGTTTCTGGTCAATTTGACTTCCAAGTCGGTCAAATGTCCGGCCAAGTCATCAGCGTGACCATCAGCGCAATGACCGTATCTGGCCTTGGCATCAGCGGCTTGGATATTTCCACCGCCAGCGGCGCTTCGTCTGCCATTGCAACCCTCGCCGACGCCTTGGATTTGATCAACAACCAGCGCGCAACGATCGGTGCAGGTATCAATCAGCTGACCTACGCAGCCGACAACCTGACCAATATCTCCAGCAATGTGAGTGCGGCACGAAGCTACATCATGGACACCGACTATGCGCAAGCGTCCACACAGTTGTCCAAGACGCAGATCATTCAGCAGGCGGCGACTGCCATGTTGGCCCAGGCCAACCAGCAACCTCAAAGCGTGCTGGCCCTGCTGAAGTAAGGTTCTAACGTGCAGGGAACCGGCAACTTCTAGCCAGGTTTGCCGGGGAACCGGCACCTCAGCCCCTCAAAAAGGCGGCCTGTCATTGCGACAGGCCGCCTTTTTTCGTCCATAAACGCACTGGCACAGGTATTGCTTAGATACGGTACCCGCCGTCATTTGTGCGAATTGTCGACACATCGGTATCCATGGCGGGAAGTCGCGCACATAAGGGCGCGAAAGCTCAATTCCTTTTTGGAGAACTGCCATGTCCGTGATCAATACCAACGTCAGCGCGCTGTACTCGCAGAACGCTATGAAAGCCAACACCCGTGCCATGAACACGGCCATGGAGCAACTCTCCACAGGGGTGCGAATCAACTCAGCCAAAGACGATGCTGCAGGCCTGGCCATTGGCCAAAGCATGACTTCGCAAATCCGCGGCCTGAACCAAGCGGTGCGCAATGCCAATGACGGCATCAACATGATGCAAACCGCGGAGGGCGCCATGACGGAGCAGTCCAATATGCTGCAACGCATGCGCGAACTTGCGGTGCAGTCCAGCAATGGCACTTATTCCAGCGCGCAACGGGTTTACCTCGATGCCGAGTTTTCAGCGCTCATTACCCAGATCGGCAAAATATCGACAGAGACGACATGGAATGGTCAACAAGTGCTGGCTGGCACGAATACCAATTCCATCTCCGGCATTTCTGGCGACTTCCAGTTTCAGGTGGGGCAGGCTGCGGGACAAACGCTTACTGTGTCCATCGGCAACATGGGAACCGGAACGTCGGGCCTGGCGATCAGCTCATTGGCAATCAGCACGGCCTCCGGTGCCTCGGCGGCAATGACCACCATCGATGCGGCCCTGGAAAAAATCAATTTGCAGCGCGCAACCATCGGTGCCGGTATTAACCAGCTCACCTACGCCGCTGACAACATGACCAATATTGCGGCGAATGTGACGCAGTCGCGCAGCACCATCATGGACACCGATTACGCGCTGGCCACCACACAGTTGGCAAAGACCCAAATTTTGCAGCAGGCGTCCACCGCCATGCTGGCCCAGGCAAACCAGCAAGCGCAGGGCGTGATGGCATTGCTGAAGTAATTCAATAGTTCATCGAGCACCGGACCGGAGCGACAAGTATGGCGACACAAGCGGAAATGGTTAAGGCGCTGTCGCAGCTCCGGCCCATGGTACAGAGCCAGGACTTTGGGAAAATTGAAGATTTTGCGGCGCAATGGGGGCTGGACTTTTTGATCTCCAACGAGTTCATAGATTTCAGTCGCCGCGTGAAAGATCCGGGCAGTGTCATGTTTTTGGCGACCTTGGCAGTGCACAACGCCAAGAACACCGCCAGGCCGCAAATGATTTTGGAGGCCTACCAATCTATTGGCGCCGGTGCCCTGACCAGTGGCATCGCGCAGTTGCCCAAGCGCCATGTGTTGCGACAAACCATTGCAAGCCTGGCCCACAAAGAAGCACTGCCAGCACCGCGACTGGACTCGCAAAAACGCAAAGGCACCGGACAGGAATGGATGCTTGCGCTGGAGCTTTGCCTTGATCACGGCGCCTTGGCCGATGCCTTGTGTCTGCTCAAGGAGCATATGCATAGCGCCGAATCGGCGGAGTTTTCGCTGCTGTGCGCCAAAGCGCTGGTTGAACGCGCGATCGGCGTGAAAGCGATCGATGCAATACCCTGGAAGGAGTGGATCGCGCTGCAAACAGCTGTTTTTAACGACCTTAAACGAAGAAAGAACGACGAGAGTGCCGATACCATGGTTCAGCTGATTGGTGAGTACTACCACCATGCCGGCGAACCTTCGCAATCCATTCTCTGGCACAAAAAGGTAAGGCGTACCGCCGCCCGGTCGATTCTTTCCCAATACCAAATTGCGCGTGCCTACGGGCACCAGGAAGATTTCGGATCAGCGATTATTCAGTTGGACGAGGTCTTGGACCGCGTGTGCGAAAAATCCAATTCCTGGATCGACGAGAACTTTCTGCATGCGGATGCTGCGGGTAAAAAGTCAAGTGACTTGTCGTTCAACTCCAAGGCGGCTGCGGCGGCACTGACCGATCTGCAAAATATTCTTGGCGGTGTGGGCATGGCGCCCTTTCTGGTGTCGGGAACCTTGTTGGGCTACGCAAGAAACAAAGGGTTCTTGAGCCACGACAAAGATATCGACGTAGGTATCTTCGCGACTCAAAATATTTTTGAAATTGCCGATCTGTTGAACAAAAGCGGCTTGTTTTCGGTCCAGTACAAATACCTCCGCCTGGAGCGAACCTACCAGGCACCTGTCGTACATCGACGCACGGGTATGTCGATTGACATCTTCATCTACTACCCCGAAAACGACAAACTCGTTACAGGTGTACAAAGCGATGTGGGCTATACCCAAAATTTCGCCTTCACGCCATTTGAGTTGAAAACTGTCAAGTTCCTGGATATTGATTTTTCGATTCCGGCTGACATGGAGTTGAACCTCCAGGAGAATTTCGGCGCTTGGCAGGTGCCGGACCCCAACTACATCTCCCATTTGGAGTGCCCGACCACGGTCGGAGTCGGCGGCACGGTCTATATGTTGGTTGCACGACTGGAGATGCTTCGCTCTCTGGTCGAAGGCAAGAAATTCAAAGTCGACCGCATTGCGGGCATCCTGCGCCATTGGCAGAGCGCAGAACATGCCATGGCACCGGCGCTGATTGACCGCCTGCATGCCCGCTTTGGCAGTGTGTCGGTACAAAGCAATGCACTCTCGGCACTGAAGGCGCTGTCACATGCCTAACCGCCTTGCCTTCGTGTTGTTAGCGGGTGGTCAAGGTGTGCGCCTGAACCAGGACACGCCCAAACAATTCATCCGTGTCGCGGGCAAGTCGCTGCTCGAACACAGCTTCTGCAGCCTGAGCGCCTGCGACCCCGATGCCCGCATGATCGTGGTCGTGCCGGCCGACGCCGTCGCGCTGGCCAAAAGCCTGCTGGCCGGCCAGCCGCGTGCAGAGTTTGTGATTGGCGGCTCGAGCCGCCAAGCGTCGACCTGGGCTGCCATGCAATACCTGAGCAGCGATCCACCGAAAAGCGTGGTGATTCATGATGCCGCCCGCCCCTTTTTGTCAGCGCAAATCGTGCACGATGTACTGCAGGCGCTGCAACAATTTGAAGCGGTGGACGTGGCCATTCCCACCGCCGACACGATCATTGTCGAGCGCGATGGATTCATCCAATCCATTCCCAAACGCAACCATATTTACCGGGGACAAACGCCCCAAGGCTTTCATTTCCACGCCCTGTGGCGCTCGTACCAAGAAATTGGTGACGTGCGCTTGGGCGAATTTACCGACGACTGCGGCATTTACATGGAGTGCAACCCCATGGGTCGGGTGCGCATCGTCAAAGGCAGCAGCGAA
>CAIWRE010000499.1 GCA_903914985.1 uncultured beta proteobacterium
ATTTTTGCTGTTTGGCGATGGCAAGCTCACCGCATGCAAACCCATCAGCGACGATGACTTGGCGGACTACCTGGTGGGCTGCTTGTCGGACCCATCGCGGCACAACTGCATACTGCCTATCGGCGGCCCCGGACCGGCCATTACTCCCCTTCAGCAGGGTGAATACCTTTTTCAGCTTGTGGGCAAAGCGCCGCATTTCAAGCACGTTCCGCTCGGCCTCATGGACTTCATCATTGGCGTGTTGAACCTGGCAGGAAAACTGATTCCCCGCCTTGCCGACAAAGCGGAACTGGCGCGTATCGGGCGGTACTATGCGACCGAGTCCATGCTGGTATGGGATGCGCAAGCGAACCGGTACGACGAGGACAAGACGCCCAGCCATGGCAGCCAGTCCTTGTTTGACGCCTATGAAGCGTGGCTGAAGGGTGAGAAAGCCCCGGAGCGCGGGGACCACGCCGTTTTCTAAAGCGCCAAAGTCTCAAGACGTCCATTCCAAAAACACGCCGAAGTCGGGGATCAGCCGGTCTGGCATGTTGTCGGCGATGGCCTGGCCCATGTTGTAGCCATAGGGCACGGCCCATACCGCCACGCCTGCAGCGCGCGCAGTCGCGATGTCGATGCTCGAGTCCCCAACAAACAGTGTTTTCTGGGGCCCCACACCCAGCTTCAACATGCAATCTTGCACGCCATCGGGCTTGGGCTTTTTGGTGGGCAGCGTGTCGCCGCTGACGATGCGATCCAAGAGCGGCGTCAGGCCATGGGCATCCAGCACCGTGCGGGTATAGGCCCCTTCTTTGTTGGTGACCACGCCTAAATGAACGCCTTGTTCTTTCAAGTGCTTCAACGCATCTATCACGTGGGGATAGCAGTGACTGCGGGTACCGCAGCGCGCGCGGTAGTGCTTCTGAAAAACAGCGGCCTGGGCCTTGAGCTGCGGCGAATGGCGCACCTCGTTCTCAGGCAGCTTTTGCACATCGGCCAATGCTTGGATGAGCAACTCCAAGGTGCCGTGGCCAATCCAATCATTCACCTGGCTTTGCGTGACATGTTGCAGGCCCAGCTCAGTCAGCGTATCGTTGACGGCGTCGCAAATTTCAGGCGCCGTTTCAACCAGCGTGCCATCCAGGTCAAAGAGAACCAGATCAAAGGGCTTCATAGTGCGCGCTTTTTGCGCTCCATCATGCGCCAGATAAAGGGGGTGAATATCAGCTGCATGGCGAGCTCCATTTTTCCACCGGGCACCACAATGGTGTTGGCGCGGCTCATAAAGCTGCCGTCGATCATGCTGCGCAGGTACTGGAAATCGATGCCCTTGGGTTTGGCGAAGCGAATGACCACCATGCTTTCGTCGGGCGAGGGAATGTCGCGGGAGGTAAAGGGGTTGCTGGTGTCGACCATGGGCACACGCTGGAAGTTGACATGGGTGTGTACGAACTGCGGGCAAATGTAGTTCACATAGTCAGGCATGCGGCGCAGGATGGTGTCTGTCACGGCCTCCGTGCTGTAGCCGCGCTTGGACTTGTCGCGCCAGAGCTTTTGAATCCACTCCAGGTTGATAACCGGCACCACGCCAATCAGCAAATCAGGGTGTTTCGCGATGTTGATTTCCGGAGTGACGACCGCGCCGTGCAGGCCTTCATAAAACAGCAGATCGGTGCCGGCGGGCACATCTTGCCAGGGTGTAAAGGTGCCCGGCTCTTGCGCATAAGGCGCTGCTTCCTCGTGGTCGTGCAGGTACTTGCGTTGCTTGCCGGTGCCCGTTTTTGCGTAATTGGAAAACAAGGATTCCAGTTCAGAAAACAGGTTGTTCTCCGGTCCGAAGTGGCTGAAGTTTTTGTTGCCTTCAGCCTCGGCCTCGGCCAGGCGCAGTTTCATTTCGGTGCGGTCGTAGCGATGGAAACTATCGCCTTCAATGATGGCGGCTTGGACGCCCTCGCGCCGGAAAATGTTCTCAAAGGTGCGGGTGACCGAAGTGGTACCGGCACCGCTGGAGCCGGTTATCGCGATGATGGGGTGTTTCTCTGACATGGGGTCTCCGTAACTCGATTAATACCGGAATAGACTTCGTTCGGCAAACAAGGGGTTGTGCTCTTCGGTGTGTGTCGGCTCGCGGTGGTAGCGCTCTATGCGCTCGACTTCCTCGCGGGAGCCAAACACCAGACCGATGCGCTGGTGCAAGGCGGAGGGCACCACATCGAGCACCGGCATCTCGCCCGTACTGGCGCGGCCACCCGCTTGCTCCATGATCATGCCAATGGGGTTGGCCTCGTACAGCAGACGCAGACGCCCTGCTTTGCTCGGATCTTTGGTATCGCGCGGGTACATAAACACCCCACCGCGCATCAAGATGCGATGCGCTTCGGCCACCATGCTGGCAATCCAGCGCATATTGAAGTCTTTGCCGCGCGGACCGGGCTTGCCTGCCAGGCATTCGTCCACATAGCGTTTCACCGGTGCCTGCCAAAACCGGCTGTTCGAGGCGTTGATTGCAAATTCCTGCGTTTCGGGCGCAATGCGGATGTCGCGGTGCGTCAGCATGAACTCGCCCAGGTTCGGGTCCAAGGTAAAGCCCTGCACCCCATTGCCCAAGGTCAACACCAGCATGGTGCTGGGGCCGTAAATGGCATAACCTGCAGCCACTTGGCGGGTGCCGCTTTGAAGAAAGTCAGACTCCTGAACATCACGGCCGTCCTCCGGGCCGCGCAACACGGAAAAAATACTGCCCACGGCCACATTCACATCGATGTTGCTGGAACCATCCAGTGGGTCAAACACCAGTAGGTATTTACCGCGGGGGTACTTGGCCGGTATCTGGTACGGATCGTCCATTTCCTCGGAAGCCATGCCAGCCAAATTGCCCGCCCATTCCGTGCGGCGGATAAAGGCCTGGTTGCTCAGCACATCCAGCGTTTTTTGCTGCTCACCTTGGACGTTGACGGTCCCCGCCTCGCCCGCGCGGTGATCGCCCAAAACCTGACCGAGTTCGCCAAAAGCTACGCCGCGCGCGATGGCTTTACAGGCCAGTGCGATGTCCAATATCAGCGCGTTGAAGTCGCCGCTGGCATCCGGAAATTTGCGTCGTTCTTCGATCAGAAACTGGGTCAGTGTCGAATGCTGGGAGCGGGTGGACAAAGGCATGGTGTACTTTCAATCACTCAAAGACTACGAACTTGGCTATGCCAGATTCGCAAATCGGTCACCGTGGTAGTGGCCAAGTCAGGCAAGAGGCGCATCGCGCCGGAAAAATCATGGTGGGCGGTGAAATGGGTGGGCGTAATGACGGTCGCAAGGCCTGCGGCCACGGCGGCCCGAAGGCCATTGGACGAGTCCTCAAAAGCCATGCACTGCTCAGCGGCCATACCCATCCGCTGCAGTGTTTGGCGGTAGACCTGGGGGTTGGGTTTTTTAATGGGCGCTGTAGAGGCGTCTTCCACGACTCCGAAAAAACTTCTCCATTCAGGCCCTATGGATTTGCGCAAGAGGCTCGCGATGTTGACCGGTGAAGTCGTGGTGGCAATTGCCAAGCTCAAACCCTGGGCATGGGCTGACTCAATCAGGGCCAGCACACCCGGTCGAAGTGTCACCAGGCCATCGTTGACCATGCCTTCGTAGGCCGCAGTCTTGATCTCATGCAAGCGTGCGATGGTGTCTTGCAAGGCGTGGGCATCAATGCCCACAATGTCGCCCCGCGTGTGTTTCCAGTAGTGGGCAATGCGCTCCTTGCCGCCAGAGATATCCAGCAATTGCGTGTACAGCGGCTCGTCCCAGTCCCAATCCAAACCCTCCTGCGCAAAAGCATGGTTGAAGGCTGCGCGGTGCGCGGATTCGGTATCGGCCAGTGTGCCGTCCACATCAAAAATGAGGGCTTGAAGCATGGCGTGGTCTTTGATTTAGGATTTTTGAAACACGCGGCTGCCACGAATGTCAGCCACTTCGATGGTCGTGAGGTCGTCGGCATTGAGCACACGTTGGCGATCGGCAAACAGCCGACTGGCCTGGCGCAAGCGGGCCCGGTCCAAAGCGTTGCGCACACTGCGCGCGTTAGCGAAATGGGGCTGCTGCACACGCAAACCAAGATACTGTTCAAAGGCATCTTTTGCGCCCGGGCCAAAACGGTAGTTTTGGGTTGCCAGCGTGAGGTCAGCAATGTGCAGCAACTCGTCAACCGCGTAGTCGGGGAAGTCCAGATGGTGGGCGATCCGCGAGCTCATGCCCGGGTTGGACTGAAAAAACGTGTCCATGCGGTCTTTGTATCCCGCCAAGATGACCACCAGGTCATCGCGCTGGTTTTCCATCACCTGCAGCAGGATTTCGATGGCTTCCTGCCCGTAGTCGCGCTCGTTCTCGGGGCGGTACAGGTAATAGGCTTCGTCGATGAACAGCACACCACCCATGGCACGCTTGAGCACCTCTTTGGTTTTGGGTGCGGTGTGACCAATGTACTGCCCCACCAAATCGTCGCGCGTGACCGACACCAAATGGCCTTTGCGCACAAAGCCCAAGCGGTGCAGGATTTGCGCCATGCGACTAGCGACCGTGGTCTTGCCGGTGCCGGGGTTGCCGCTAAAGCACATGTGCAAACTTGGCGCCTGGCTGGTCAGCCCCAGGTTGACCCGCAACTTGTCGATGACCAGCAGTGCTGCAATGTCGTGGATACGCGCTTTGACCGGCACGAGGCCCACCAAATCGCGGTCCAACTCTTGAAGCACCGCTTCCACCTGCGAGCCCTCCAGCACCTCGGCAACAGAGCGTGCGCCTGACGTGCGGTCCACGCGTTGTTCGTCGGTCGCCGACGGCGCGCTGCGGTCTGCCACAGGCAATGTGCTGCCCGGGATTGCGTAAGAAGGCGTGCTCATGGTGCTAGGTAGGGCTTGGTGCAATGGCCATCAAGACCGGTCAGCTTTTGTAACGCTCGCCTTCGGCCTGGGTCGCGCCGTAGCCGCGGGTGGTGTAGCGCAGCGAACGGCCATTGACCTCCTGGCGCTCGAGCATGAAACCGGGCTCGTGCTTTGGACGGTTGACGATAAAGCTCATGGCAATGGTTTCCACGCCGCGGGTCGAGTCAAACGCCATCATGCGGATGTAGTGGTTGGGGAAAGCCGCGCGGCAGGCCTTGAGTTCCTGCATGACGCCAGCGGCATCGTGCAGGTCAAACATGGGGTTGCCATACATGTCCCAGTAGGTGTTGCGCGGGTGTGGATCATCGGTGTATTCGACGCTCCAGGCGTAGCCTTTGCGCAGGCCGTATTCAATTTGCAGCGTGATTTCTGCGTCGGTCAGATCGGGCAGAAAACTGAATTGGCCTTGCGTCAAGCGGCCGGTCGGATTGGTCATCATGGTGTGTTTCTCCTTGCAACGTGGTCGTGTTAAGCCGTAGCGGGGGTTGCGGTGTAGTCACTCGAATCGGTGCTCTGGTAGTTGAAGCTGATCTCGCCCCAGGTGTCCAAAGCGGCTTTGAGCGGTGAACAGGTTTGCGCTGCTTGCTTCAAAATGGTGGGGCCCTCCTCCAGAATATTGCGTCCTTCGTTGCGCGCCTTCACCATGGACTCGAGTGCCACGCGGTTAGCGACCGCTCCGGCCTGAATGCCCATGGGGTGGCCGATGGTGCCGCCGCCAAACTGCAGCACCACGTCGTCACCAAACAGGTCAATGAGCTGGTGCATTTGCCCGGCGTGAATACCGCCGGACGCCACGGGCATGACCTTTTTCAAGTCTGCCCAGTCCTGGTCGAAATACAGGCCGCGCGGCAAGTCGGTCTTGGTATAGCTGTCGCGGCAAACGTTGTAATAGCCCTGCACGGTGAGCGGATCGCCCTCGAGCTTGCCCACGGCCGTGCCGGTGTGCAGATGGTCGCAACCCGCCAGGCGCAGCCACTTGGCGATGACGCGAAAGCTCACGCCATGGTTTTTCTGGCGGGTGTAAGTGCCGTGGCCGGCACGGTGCATGTGCATGATCATGTCGTTCTTGCGGCACCAGTTGGCCATGGACTGAATGGCCGTGTAGCCAATCACCAGATCCACCATCACGATGACCGAGCCCAGGTCTTTGGCAAATTCGGCACGCTCGTACATGTCTTCCATGGTGGCGCCGGTAATGTTCAGGTAGCTGCC
>CAIWRE010000500.1 GCA_903914985.1 uncultured beta proteobacterium
CCAAGGCGCGAAATGTAGAAGAGATTGATCAAGTCGACCAAAAACACCGCCACCAACCCAACGGCACCCGTCGTGGCCATCACAAGCACATGGCGCATGGGGGAACCGGTCACAAAGCGTGGTGAAGCAGAAAGGGGCATCGGGACAACAGAGGCAGGGCGGACATTTCTGCGGCGTCGCAGGGCAATCACCGTCACAGCGCAGATATTTGCCGCGCGCAGGTGCGCCGCAATTATGTCCCTGATGCCGTTTTTCGCGGCGCAGCCTCATGGCTTGTGTTTACCTGAACTGCACACAAATAGCACTTATCGGCACTACAGTCGACATGAACAGATTGCTTTACTGGAGAAATGCTTATGCACATCACAATGACCACTTTAGTACGCGATGCGACGCGCTGGCTGGGCGCCGCCGTGCTGCTCGGGGCTTGCGCGCTAGCGCTGGCGCTGCCCACGCCCAAAGACATTGAGGCCGCTGTCAACGCAGGTCATCTGTCGCAGGCCGAGACCATGCTGCGCGAAGTGCTGCAGGAAAAACCCGACAGCGCACGTGCCCACTACGAGCTCGGTGAAGTGCTGGGCCGCCAGGCCAAGTACGACGACGCGCTGGCCGAACTGCAACGCGCCAAGTCCATCGACAGCACTTTGAAGTTTGCCTCCACGCCTGAGAAATTCCAGCAAACGCTGGACAAGGTCAACGCTGCCGCCAGCGCGGCCAAGCTGCCCGCTGCAACAGCACCGGCACACCAGGCCGTCGTGGTCGCCCCTGCGCCAGCACCCGCCGCCCTTGGTCTGAACCTCAATTACGTGTTCCTGGGGATTGGGGTTTTGGTGTTGATTGCATTATTGATTCGCCGCAACGCCCAGGCCAAGCAAAACGCCATGGTCTACGCCGCACCTGCCCCGGCTGGTTTTGGCGCGCAGTACACGCCCCATGCACCTGGCTACGGCCCGGGCTATGCCCCCGGATATGGCGCGCCCATGCAAGGCGGCTCTGGCGTAGGCGGCGCTGTGCTGGGCGGCGTGGCGGGTCTGGCCGCAGGCTATGCCTTGAGCAAAGCCCTCGAGGGCGATCACCACAACGGCGTCAACCACGATGGTTCGGCAGCGCCCACCGGCAACACTGGCGGCTATGTGCCTTTTGACGCTCCCGCTGCGCCGGATTTGGGAAGTTTTGACTCCGGTGCAGGCAATGGCTGGGATGCGCCCGACGCCGGCAGCGATGGCGGTGGCGGTAGTGACGACAACTGGTAAGTTCGATGCGATCTGCGGGTCCCCACGCGGGTCCGCGATCCGTTAAGCTCCCGCTCAGCGCAGCACCCACCACAGGAGACTGAAATGAGCAGCACCGACACCTCCGGCTTTGGCAAGTTCGTACCCGGCTTTGACTTTCTGCAAAACCTGGCCAAAAGTGCCAGCAGCGGTTTGGGCGGCACCAGCAGCAGCTCGGCAGTGCCCAACCTCTCGCAATGGCTGGTGCCCAGCCTGAATGTGGAAGACCTGGAAAAGCGCATCGAAGAGCTCAAGCACGTGCAATTCTGGCTGGAGCAAAACTCCCGCGCACTCAGCGCCACCATCCAGGCGCTGGAAGTGCAGAAGATGACCATGCAGACCCTCAAAGGAATGAACTTCACCATGGGCACGCCGGGTGCCGCATCGAAGGCAGACGCTGCCCCAGCCGCCGCGACCTGGCCGATGCCGCCTGCCGCTACGCCCGCACCAGAGCCCGTAGCCAGCAAAGAGCCTTCGCCAGCGCCAGAACCCAGCAAAGCTACAGAAGAAAAACCCGCCGCAGGCGTGGTCGATCCTCTGCAACTCTGGGGCTCTTTGACACAGCAGTTCCAAACCATTGCCGCCAATGCGTTCAAAGAGGTCAGCGAGAAGGTCGCTGCCGCTCCTACGGCCAAAAAGCCGGCGCCCAAAGCAACTGCTAAAAAAGCAGCTGCAAAGAAAGCCGTGGCGCGCAAGGCACCCGCCAAGAAATCTGCCCCTCGCGCGGCGGCAGCACCGGCGCGGCGCCGC
>CAIWRE010000501.1 GCA_903914985.1 uncultured beta proteobacterium
AGCAGCGACTTCGGCGTGAAGATGATGAGCGGCTTGCGCAGGTCGCGCACCATTTGGCGGCGCAACACGTGGAAGATCTGGCTAGCTGTGGTGGGCTGCACGATCTGCATATTGGTGTCTGCTGCCAACTGCATGAAGCGCTCCAGGCGCGCCGAGCTGTGCTCGGGACCCTGGCCTTCGTAGCCGTGGGGCAGCATGACGGTCAGGCCGTTGACACGGCCCCACTTCACTTCGCCGGAGGCAATGAACTGGTCAATGACCACCTGCGCGCCGTTGGCAAAGTCGCCGAACTGCGCTTCCCAAATCACCAGGGTATTCGGGTCGTTGGATGCGTAGCCATACTCAAAGCCAAGCACCGCTTCTTCGGACAAGATGGAATCGATGACGACGAAAGGTGCCTGGTTGTCCGACACGTTTTGCAGCGCCACATAGGTGCCGGTGTCCCACTTTTCACGCTTTTGGTCGTGGATCACCGCATGGCGGTGGGTGAAGGTGCCACGGCCCGAATCTTCGCCCGACAGGCGCACCGGGTAGCCACTGGCCACCAGTGACGCAAATGCCATGTGTTCACCCATGCCCCAGTCCACGGGCACTTCGCCCCGGCCCATCGCGGCGCGGTCGTCGTAGACCTTCTTCACCAGCGGGTGGGGTGACACGGATTCAGGAATGGTGGTGATCTTGGTGGACAGGCGCTTCCACTCGGTCAATGGAATGGCCGTGTCACCGGCATCGGTCCACTTTTTGCCCAGGAACGGCGCCCAGTCCACGGTGAACTTGGTCTTGAAGTTGGTCAGTACCGGCTCGGCGGTGTTTTTGCCGGCATCCAGCGCCGCACGATAGGCCTTGACCATGTCGTCGCCCAATGTGGCGCCCAGACCTTGCGTGGCCAGCTTGTCGGCAAACAACTTGCGGGTACCGGGGTGCGCCGCAATCTTTTTGTACATGAGCGGCTGGGTCAAGGCAGGCGTGTCCTGCTCGTTGTGGCCCAGTTTGCGGAAGCACACGATGTCCAGCACCACATCTTTGCTGAAGGTCATGCGGTATTCGAGCGCCAACTGCGTTGCCAAGACTACGGCTTCAGGGTCGTCGCCGTTCACGTGCAAGACCGGCGCTTCCACCATCTTGACGATGTCGGTGCAGAACACGCTGGAGCGCATGTCGCGCGGGTCCGAGGTGGTGAAACCGATTTGGTTGTTGACGATGATGTGCACCGTGCCACCTGTGGAGTAGCCACGGGTTTGGGCCAATGCCAAAGTTTCCTGGTTCACACCCTGGCCGCCAAAGGCCGAGTCACCGTGCACCAGTACCGGCAGCACTTGCTTGCCGTGCGGGTCCGCGCGACGGTCCATGCGGGCGCGCACCGAACCTTCGACCACGGGGTTCACGATTTCCAAATGGGAGGGATTGAATGCCAGGCTTAAGTGCACCGGGCCGCCAGGGGTACTGACGTCGGAGCTGAAGCCCTGGTGGTATTTCACGTCACCCGCGGGCAAATCTTCCGGCGCAGTGTGGTCGAACTCGGCGAACAAGTCGGCGGGCAGCTTGCGCATGGTGTTGACAAGCACGTTCAAGCGGCCACGGTGGGCCATGCCAATGACCACCTCTTGGACGCCTTGGGCGCCGGCGGACTGGATGAGTTCTTCAATGGCGGCAATAAAGCTTTCTCCGCCTTCCAGGGAAAAGCGCTTTTGGCCCACGTATTTGGTGTGTAAGTAACGCTCCAGGCCCTCGGCGGCGGTCAGGCGTTCCAGAATGCCTTTTTTCTTCTCGGCACTGAAAGTGGGCTTGCTACGGATGGCCTCCAACTTTTGCTGCCACCAGCGTTTTTCGGCCTGCTCCGAGGTGTACATGTACTCGGCGCCCAGCGTGCCGCAGTAGGTCTCGCGCAGCGCATTGAGCAGCTCACGCAGAGACATGCGGTCTTTGCCGAAAAAGGTGTTGCTGGTGTCAAACACGGTTTCCTGGTCGGCGTCGGTAAAGCCGTAGAAACTGGGCTCCAAATCGGGAATCGCGGCGCGCTCGGTGCGCTTCAGTGGGTCTAAATCAGCCCAACGCTGGCCCACGTTGCGGTAAGCGGCAATGAGCTGCTGCACCGCGGTGCGCTTGCGGCCCATTTCGGCATCGACGCTGGCGACCACCACTTTGGTACCACCGGCTTTGGCGCGTTCAGCAAAGGCGTTGATGACGGGCTGGTGCGGAACGTCTTTGGCGTTGCTGCCATCGGTGGCGGGCACGTGCTGCAAGGCGTCGAAGTAGTCGCGCCAGGTATCGGGCACGCTGCCGGGGTTGGCCAGGTAGTTTTCGTACATCTCTTCGACATAGGGCGCGTTGCCCCCGAAGAGAAAGGTGTTGCCTTGGTAGGCGGCGTAGACAGATGGTGTCGTGCTCATTTTTCGCTGACCTCCGTTTCCCTCAGGGAAACATAAGTTGGTTGATATACCTTCCGCTACACGGCTTGACCGGTTGGCGGATGCGACTGCGGCAGGAAGGGGCCTAAGTAACAACCCGCATTTTGCCACCGATTCACTGGCGGCAAACTGACAAGCACGCCGCAGCGCTTGGGCCGATGTTAGGTGCCTTGTGTGACCAGCGTCTTGATTTGCTGCAAAGCGCTGGGATCTTCCATGGTGGTGAGGTCGCCTGGATCGCGTCCTTCGCACACCGCCTGAATCGCCCGGCGCAGCAACTTGCCGCTGCGGGTTTTGGGCAGCACGTTGACAAATCGCACCCGTGCCGGGCGGCCGATGGCGCCTATGGAGTGGTCCACCAGCTTCATGATCTCGGCCTCCAGCTTGGCGCGTGCGGCCTCGTCCGGGATGCTGCTGGCATCTTTGACGATCGCAAAAGCCATGGCCACCTGGCCTTTGAGGTTGTCGGCCACCCCCACAACGGCGACTTCAGAGATGTTCGGATGCCCGGAAATGCTTTCTTCAATCTCGCGGGTGCCCAAGCGGTGTCCCGCCACATTGATCACGTCATCGGTACGGCCCAGGATGAAGTAGTAGCCATCCTGGTCGCGCGTTGCCCAGTCAAAGGTGTTGTAGACCAGCTTGCCGGGGATGCTTTTCCAGTAGGTGTTGACGAAGCGGGCGTCGTCGCGCCACACAGTCTGCATGCAACCGGGGGGCAAAGGGCCTTCGATGGTGAGCACGCCTTTTTGGTCGGCACCCATCAATTCATCGCCGGTGTTCTCATCGATCAGCTTGACGTTGTAGCCGTACATGGCCACGCCGGGGCTGCCAAATTTGCTGGGGGCTTTTTCCACGCCATTGGCAATGGTCAAGATAGGCCAGCCGCTTTCGGTCTGCCAGTAGTTGTCGATGATGGCCTTGCCCAAACCGCCGCTGATCCACTGCGCGGTCGGCTCGTCCAGCGGTTCGCCTGCCAAAAAGAGCGCACGCAGACTGCTGAGGTCGTACTTGGTGAGCAACTCAGGATCTTGTTTTTTCAGCACCCGGATGGCCGTGGGTGCACTGAACATGACCGTGACCTTGTATTTTTCCACCAGGCTCCACCAGATACCGCCGTCCGGACGGATGGGCAGGCCTTCATAAAGAATCGTCGCCATGCCGGCGATCAGCGGGCCGTAAACGATGTAGCTGTGTCCCACCACCCAGCCGATGTCGCTGGTGCAGAAATAGGTCTCACCCGCCTTGCCACAGAAAATGTTTTCCATGCTGGCGGCCAGCGCCACGGTGTAGCCGCCGGTATCGCGCTGCACGCCTTTGGGTTTGCCGGTGGTACCACTGGTGTACAGCGTGTAGCTGGGGTGGGTGGACTCCACCCACTCACAAGGCACCACGGCCTGAGCGTGCTGTTGGCGCAGGTCCGACCACAAATGGTCGCGCCCCGCCACCGGGGTCCACGCGGCAAGCTTGCGATCCACCATCAGCACGGCAGCGGGTTTGTGGCTGGAAGTGGCGATCGCTTCGTCCAAAAGGGGCTTGTACTCCACCACCTTGCCGCCGCGCGAACCGGCTTCGGCACTGACGATCACGGTAGGTGAGGCATCTTCAATACGGGTGGCAAGGGAGCCTGCGGCAAAGCCGCCAAACACCACCGAGTGCACCGCACCGATGCGCGCACAGGCCAGCATGGCAAACACCGCCTCGGCAATCATGGGCATGTAAATCAGGACGCGATCGCCCTTTTTGACGCCCAGCGCCAGCAGCGAAGCCGCCATGCACTGCACCTCCAAGTGCAGCTCGGCAAAGGTGTACGCCCGCTCGGTATTGGTCTCGGTGGAAACCGCGATCAAGGCATTCTGGTGGGGGCGATCTGCCAGATGGCGGTCCACGGCGTTGTGGCACAGATTGGTCGTACCCCCCACAAACCAGCGCGCAAATGGCGGATTGCTGTAGTCGCAAATTTGGGTGGGCGGGGTGTGCCAGGTAATGCGCTGGGCTTGTTCAGCCCAAAAGCCATCCCGGTCTTCGATGGAACGGCGATGAAAGTCTGCGTAGGCGGTCATAGTGTTGTCTCCGTGCGGATCCTGAAGTCAGTCAAAAACTGAATTCATAATTATGGGCCGCCAACTTGCAACAGCCTGACTCCCGATATCGCAAGTCACCGCCCGGAAAACGACCGGATTGGGCCTCTACTTGACCAGCGCCTGAACCGCCAAAAAAGCAGGGTGCTCGGCACTGCGCAACCACTCAAAAGCCACCATCTCCGTCGTCACCAGTTCGGCACCCGCACCGGCCAGGCGGTCAAACGCGGCGTCGCGGTTGCGTTCGGTGCGCGAGCTGCAGGCATCCGTCACCACCCAGACCTCAAACTCATCTTCCAGCAAGTCCAAGGCGGTCTGGAGCAGGCAAATATGGGCCTCACACCCGGCCAGCACCACCATGGAGCGCGCATCGGCTTCGGCGGAGGCTTTTTGCAAATGCTTGGGCAG